>NZ_CP028100.1:0-105272 GCF_003015225.1 Synechocystis sp. IPPAS B-1465
GTCGACCAAATGTTCGTCAAAACTCTTGCTAGCTCTAAAGAGTCCCAGAAAATTGTTACCGCTGTGGTTGGTCTTGGGAAGTCCCTGGGATTGAACGTAGTAGCTGAGGGAGTGGAAGATGTATCGGCTCTGGGACTGCTGCAAGATCTTGGCTGCGACGAAGCCCAAGGATATTTTATAGGCAGGCCTATGGATCGTGTTTCCGCCGGGAATTGGAATGGGTTATCTGGGTTGTCACAAAAATGGGTACAATGAATCAACAAATGGATCTTCTGTACGAAAGACTTTTCAAAGCGTCACCAAGCAAAATTCTGGCGCTCCAACCCGACAGATTTGAGATCATTGCCGTCACGGATGAATACCTGAAGGCGACCGCTACAAAAGAAAGTGATATTGTCGGTAAGACTCTGTTTGAGGTATTTCCCGATGACCCCAATGACCCCAATGCGGATGGGGTAAACAGCGTGTCCGCCTCCCTGCAGAGAGTTATGTCGCTGAAAACAGCCGATATCATGGGTATACAACGTTATCCCATACGCCTATCCAATAGTACTTTTGAAGAAAAGTTTTGGAGTCCGGTAAATAGTCCCGTGTTAGATGAATTCGGAGCAGTCGAGTTTATTATGCACAGGGTAGAGGATGTGACGGCGATAGTTCATGAAAATAGTTTTGCCGTCCTCACAGAAATCACCAAAACTGAAAACCGCATTGCTCTTCAGGATATTATCCTGCGGTCAAGAGAACTAAAGCAGACTCTGTCGAAATTGCAGGAACATGAGGCTCGCATTCGCACTGCAGAGCGGATGCTAAGTCTTGGTACTTGGGAATATAATCCACAGACCGGCACGTTGAATTGGTCCAGGCATGTGTTTGATATCTACGGTATACCCCCTACTCAAAAAGCACTGGATGTGGAGGAATATTTCGCCATGGTACATCCAGATGATCGAGAAGCGTCCATTGCCGTTTATCAGTCCTTTATGGAAGAAAATGCCCCCCGAATTGCTTTTGAACATCGTGTGATCACCCGTAATGGCGGTGTTAGGTGCGTTAAAGGAGTTGGTGAACGTCATTGGACACCGGATGGTGAAATCGTGGTTGGCTGTGTTCAGGACATTACCTCGTTTATCAGAAATCGAGACAAACTTACCCAAGCGGAATACCTTCTACGTTTGGCGGGAGAAAAGGCCAGCCTAGGAGGTTGGCGTATCGAACTAGATCCTCCGGTTATCACTTGGACGTCGGAGACCGCGGTGATTCATGGTATGCCCCCCGATTACTCCCCCCCCGATGTGGGCACGGCAGTTCAGTTTTATGCGCCCGAATTTCGTGAATTCATCATGGAAGTTTTTGAACGTTGTGTTCAGCAGGGCGAGCCTTTTGATGTTATCTGCCAACTTCAAGTGCCTGACGGACGCAGACCTTGGATACGGGCCATTGGCGAGGCCGAACGGGACGCCCAAGGTAAGGTAATTGTTGTCCAGGGGGCGTTTCAGGATATTTCAACCCTACGGGAGGCCCAAGAGCGTTTCCAGTTAATATCCAAAGCCGCCAATGATGTGATCTGGGACTGGAATTTTGCTACCAATCAAGTCTGGTGGAATGACTCCATAACAGATCTGTTTGGCTATGCTTTGTTAGATATGGAGCCGGGACTAGAATCCTGGACGCTACGCATTCACCCGGATGACAAAGAGCGTGTTCTCCACAGTATTTATCAAGTTATCGACGGTGAAGAAAATTACTGGGAATGCGATTATCGATTTATGAAAAGCGATGGCCAGTACGCGAATGTCATAGACCGTGGTTTTGTGACTCGCGATGGACAAGGCAAAGCCACCCGTATGGTTGGGAGTATGCTGGACATAACTGAGCGTATGGCAATGGAACAAAGGCTACGGGAATCTCAAAAAATGGAAGCGGTGGGGCACCTGACCGGCGGTGTGGCCCATGATTTCAACAATTTATTAACGGTTATCCTGGGTAACGCTGAAATGTTGGCAGAACTGGTGACTGATCCAGACCTACAGAGTATGGCTGAAATGACATTATCAGCCGCTAAACGTGGTGCTGAACTAACCCGCCATTTGCTGGCCTTTGCGCGCCGCCAACCCCTTGACCCCAAACCGAAGAATATTAATCATTTAGTGGAGGCGATGTGGGGACTTATTCGCCGAACCCTGCCGGAAAATATTGAGCTTGAATTTGCCCCTGACCCCGATCTGGGTATTGCCGAGGTCGATGCTAATGAATTGGAAACAGCATTGCTAAATCTGGTAGTCAATGCCCGTGATGCCATGCAAGATGGTGGCAAATTAATCATTGAGACTTCCTCTGCTGTGCTGGACAATGATTACGCCGCTCTCCACTGTGAAGTGATACCGGGTGACTATGTAATGATTTGCGTTTCGGATACTGGCATTGGCATGAGCGCAGATACGGTAAGCCATGCTTTTGAGCCCTTTTTTACTACCAAACCAGTAGGCAAAGGTAGTGGCCTTGGCTTAAGCATGGTCTTTGGTTTTACGAAACAATCAGGTGGACACATAAAAATTTATTCTGAACTCGGTGAAGGTACTTCCATCAAGCTGTATTTCCCTAAGGTGAAAGACGCTCAGCGAATAAACTATCAACCGGCGAAGGAACTAATACCCAAAAGCGGCACGGAGCATATCCTGGTTGTCGAGGATGACGATCTGGTGCTGAGGCATCTTGAAGGTCAGTTACGTTCTCTGGGGTATCGGGTGACGGCTGTTACATGCGGCCCCAATGCAATTGAGGCTCTGAAAGCCCATAGTGATATTGACTTACTGCTTACAGATATTATTATGCCCGGCGGTATGAATGGGCGGGAATTAGCTGATCTAGCCAAGGCAACATATTCAAAACTCAAAGTTCTGTTTACCTCTGGCTACACCGAGAATGCCATCATTCACCATGGTCGCCTTGATCCGGGGGTAGACCTGCTAAGTAAACCCTATAACCGTTTGGAGCTGGCAACTAAAGTGCGGCGGGTGCTGGATAAAGACCTGAATCCTATTACCTCATACTGAATGTAAATAAGCACATCCAGGTTGGTAATTTTCACAGATGAAAGTTTAGTGGTGAACAAAACTAAACTTTTCAGAAATTAGCGATCGCCGTACTTCCACCGTTTGCTGTAGGGTTTGGGGCGAATATTGCCGTTGCAGTTCCGGGGATAGCAAAGCGCAAGCCATGCTGTAATCGGCCATAGTTAGGAGATCGCCAGGTTAGAAACCCCTAGTAAAAATTATTGGGGTCGATTTATCTGGACAAAATTTCCTATCTTCATTGGTAAATATCGTTAAATTTTAGACCTTACTTAATAGCATCCCCAATAATCAACTCAGCAGTTAATCAAGGTTGTCAAAGCATTAGTGGATAAATCAGCAAAGCTTTAAAGAAAGTTAAATTTTTCAATATTTGTGGTCATTTTTATTTAGCTATTGGACAATATAAATTATTAATTTTAAGGAGTTCATTATGGACTTTAACCCCAATGAGTGGCCTACCCATAAACAAGGTGAGATTGTCCGCCAACTAATACTAGATGCATTGGACAGTCCAAAGACTAAGGAAGAATTGTCCAGTTTGTGCAACAAGAGCGTTAGACAAATCACTAGACATTTACACCGTTTGTCCAGCGAAAACAAGATTTTGTCCACTGGAAAAGGGCAATTTGTCCGGCGGATTGCCGCTGGATTTTTACTCCTTTACGTTGGACAAATTTAAGTTCAGCGTTGGACAGCATTGGACTTGACAGAAAAAAATTGTCATATAGAATCCCCTAAACGACAAGTTCCACAAAAAAATATTTGGGAGATTAAAAAAATGTCCATCGCTGGAAAGTCCAAAGGTGACGTTGTACAACAACTGGAAAAGTCCTACGGGGTAGCCCGGACAACGGTGTTCAATCGGCTGAAATATTTAGGCTATTCGTTGGACAAAGTTGATGATTTGTTCAGTTTGTCCAATGAACAAATGGCTGAACTCGATAAACTTCATCGCTGGATAAGTGATGGGGCAAAATGGCCGATTATCCCAAACCAGGACAATTGACCATGATCACCGATGAAGGAGAACTAGAACAATATGGGGAAGTGATTAATTTTGATGCCCTAGAAGGGGATGAGGAACTGGGTCACGCTGAGCTGATCCGGGCCGCCCAAAATCAAGCGGCGGGGATCTTAATTGCCCAGAATTTACTAACTGCTGAAATCCTGAAAAATCCCCAACATTTACCGGCGGATCTCCAAGCCCAGGTGGAGCAGTCTAAGGTGGCCATCGCCCCAAAGCCCCAGAACCCGTTAGTGATCGCTTCCCAATGGATTACGAAGGCGAAGGCTTACCAGAGCAACCAGAACCATGGTCAACTGGCGGCCTAGGAGATGAATGGGAGCTGGCCCCACCGGCCGGGGAAACCTGTTATCGGCAACCGGAGATGGATGGGCTACTCCATTCCCTTTATGCGGCTCGGTCGGTGTTGGTCACGTCGGGGGAAGGCATGGGCAAAACCTACTTGGTGCGGCAGGTGTGGGAAAGGCTGTTAGCGGACGGGGTGACGTGCCAATACTTTGAACCAGCTACCCCCAAAACCCTGCTGATGGCGATCGCCGCCATGGCTGGGGTGGACAGCAAAAACCTGGAGGGCAGGAGCAAAACGGTGGAAGTCTTAAAGCAGGAATTGATCCAATGGTTCAGCGTTAACCGGGCGGTGTTGATCTTCGACGATGCCCATTATCTGGAAGTCAAATTTCGGCTTTGGCTCAAAAAACTGAAGGACGTGGGGGTTCCCATGCTGTTGGCGGCCACTAATCCCCCCCGCACTGACTTGTTTATCTATGTGCCTCGCATTGAACTCAAGCCCCTGGCGGAATACCAGATCCGAGACTTGATGGAAAAAGAGGCCATTTCCCTGGGGTCGGGACTAAAGCCAAACCAGATTGCCAAACTGCAAAGCCGAGCTGGGGGTAATCCCATGTTGGCTAAGCGGGCCATCGAGGAAGGTTTTTTGGGCATCCAAAACGAAGCGGGCGACCACGGCAGATACTTTGACATCACCCCGTTATTGCTCCTGGTGGGCATTGTCTTTATTTGCTATCGGTTCATTGGTTTGGGCACCGGCAATCAATCCCTCTATATCTTGGCTGGCATTGGTGGGGCCATATTCCTAGGGGTGGCAAGACTTTCCTATTACCTACCGAAGGAATCACGGAGGATCACCAACTGATGCTCACCATTACCCATCTATTAGTGGGGGCGGCTTCCGTAGGCATGGCGGCCCAAACCACCAACCCGGTTCCTATTCTGATTGGGGCGATCGCCAGTTTATTGCCGGACATCGACATCAGCACCAGTCCCGCCGGTCGGATATTACCGTTTATTTCCCGGCCCCTGGAGCAACGGTTTAGTCATCGCAGTGCCACCCATTCCCTCTTGGCCAGTTTCACCCTAGCCCTGGTCAGTTATGCCCTTTGGTTTGCCATGCCAGTCATTCCCCTAGTAATTGTCCATGCCCTCAATATTGGTTACTTCGCCGGTTGGTTCTTGGACTGCTTCACCAAATCCGGTGTGGAAATGTTTTACCCATTGGGGGTGCGCTGTGTTTGCCCCGGTAATCGTAATCTGAGGATTTCCACTGGCAGTGCCGCCGAATATTGGTTGATGGTCTTTGTGGTGGCGATCGCCGTTTGGACTTTCCAACTCAATAACACCGGCGGTTTGGTGAAAAACTTCAATGCCCTGATTGCCGCTCCCAGTGGGGTGGTGGAATTGTACAACCGCAAGGGGGGCAACGAAATTATCTACGCCGAATATGAAGGGGTGTGGGCGGGGAACCGTGCGCCGATAAAGGAAGAGGCCCCGGTAATTGCCACCAATGGCCAAGGCTTTTTGGTTCTGCGGGATGACCAGGTGGTGAAAGTGGGCACCGAAGCGGACAGCACCATCATTGTTAATCGCATTCGGGGCCGGGAGGGGGAACCCGCCGTGATCCATACCGAAACCATTTACCTCGACGATGAACCGCCCGATCGCCTGGAGGGTTACATCAACCCCATGACTTTTATCAGTGGCCAGCTCACCATTGATGACCCCACTATGCTCCGCCTGGAACAGTCCGCCTTTGCCTTTGCCCCCATCCGCAATGCCGGAGGATTTGTCACCCTCGACCATGCCCCCATCGAAACGGCGATCCAACTTCTCCAAGACCAATACGTTAGGGGGTCGGTAACTATCAAAACCATTGAAAAACGATGACCATTCTCCTTTATCTCCTGGGAATCCAATGCTTTGCCGCCCTGTTGATAGTCCATGCCATTTACCTTAACCACCGCTGACCCTTGATAACTGTTCCCTGAAACCTGATACCTGATTATGTTTGCCTCCAATCCAAAACCTAGACCCCTAGTTAACCGTTTAGCCCATACCCAAACCCCTAGTAATTTTCCAGTAGTCAACCGGGAGGGAGTGTTAATCGGTGAGCAGATTTATTGGAACCCCGCCACCGTGGCCAATCCCCATGGGTGCATCATTGGCGGTTCCGGGGCCGGTAAAACCCAAACCCTGAAGGCGATCGCCTGGGAGGTGAGCAAGTTGGTGGAGGTGGCCATCATTGATTTCCATGGCGACCAGGAGCTACCGGGGGAAAAGGTTTACCACATCAATATGACCAGCAACTCTGGCATTAATCCCCTAGTAATTAACCTCGACCAGGAAGGGGGCGGCCCCAATCTGCGGGCCATTGAGCTGGCCATGCTATTCGCCAAAACCCTACGGTTGGGCAGTAATCAACAGGGCAAACTACTAGATGCGTTCAAACATTGCTATTTCCGTCGGGGCATCTCCCAGGAATCCCCCCAGAGTTGGTTGAAAGTACCCCCTAACTTTTCTGACTTGGAAGCTTTGCTGGAGGAAATGGCCGAGGAAGACAAGGAAGCGGAAAAGCTGAGACTAAAGCTATCCACCATGTTTGAGTACGGCATTTTCAACAAAACCCAGCCCCCCTATGAAAGGTTAACCCGTTGGAATCTTGCCAAACTTCCCCCCCAATTGCAGGCGATCGCCGGGGATGCTTTAGCGTCCCAGTTGATGAGTCACCACCGTTTACTAGGGGAATCGACTCTCAGGACGGTTTTGTTCATTGATGAAGCTAAGGAGTTGGGCCATTCCAAAGCGTTGGACAGAATTGCGGCGGACGGCAGAAAGTATGGGCTGGGCCTGTGGGTGGCTTCCCAGTCTTCCCGCCATATTTCCAAGGATGTGCTAACCAATACGTTCACTAAGCTGATTCTGCCGGTTGATTCTTCCGAGTTACCCCTAACTGCCCGCACCTTTAGGTTTTCCGAGGAGGCGATCGCCAATTTGAATCCCCTGGAATCATTGGTACGCTTTGGCAAAAATGCCAATAAAGTTAACATTGTCCCCTTTTACCAAAGGAATACACCATGATTGGTTCTTTGATTATTCTTTCTTTAGTTGGTATGCAAACCATTGCCACTTGTCTGCTCCTCGCTTTTTTAGTTCTTAGGGAGGACAAAATGCTATGAATTGGCGGGCTTTACTGTTGGCGGTAATCCTCGGCACTGTGGTCTTTGGCGGCCTCCATGCCCAAACCAACACTACTAATACCCCTAGCAATAATTCTTCCCTCACTACTCCCAACCGGCTCAAAATTAATCTCACCCTAGGTGACCCCACGGAACTGAAGGTGCGGGAAGGGGATACGGTTAACCGCGGTCAGGTGCTATCGGACAAAGAAGCGGAACGCTCCCGACTAGAACGGGATCAACGGGAACGCCTCCTGGCGATCGCCAATGTGGAAGGTCAATTGGTGCCCACCCTACAACCGGCCCCAGCTTTGCGGGAATTGCCCCCCGTTTCCTACACCGTGGAAGAAACCGCCATTCAATTAGCGGAAATTAAGCTAGCCCAGGCCCAACGGAATCTCGCCACGGCGATCGAGGCTGACCCCTTCATTTCTGCCAAGGCCAAGGTAGAACGTTCCCTAGCTGATGTGGAAGCGGCCCACCGGGCTTTTGAGTTACAGCAACGCAAACTAGATGCGGTCAATGGTTTGAAGGGTTTGCCGCCGGAGATGTTGACCCACGAAACGGAAAAGTTACGCCAGGTCAGGACGGCATTGGAGGGTAAGGAAGCGGAGTATAAATTTTTCCAAGCGGAATATTTCCAGGTGGAAGCAGACCGCCGCAAAGAGTTAACTGATCTGCAAAGTAAGGTCAGCATTGCCCGGGGGGAATTGGAACAGGCCCAGTCCAGGTTACGGGCGGCCAAGGAAAACCGAGAACTGGCGGAATATAACCACCGCATCACCATTTCCCGCCGAGCGGAGGAAGAAAATCAGGTGGCCATTAATGTGGCCAATCAAAAATTAGACCGGGAGTTCAAGTTGGCCCAGCTCCGGGAGCAATTATCCGCTGTGGAGGAAAAGCTCAATGGCATTGTTCAAATCAAAAGTCCTTACTCTGGCACTATTCGCCGCATTAAGTTTGACCGCCAAACCGACGGTAAGCTGGCCGTTACCCTCTACCTCGACACTACTAACCCAAATCCCTAGTGCCGAGATTGAAGAACCAGAACTGCGGGAACCGGAAGAGGACGATACCCCGGAGTTGATGGAAGACCCCCAGGGACAATCTAATCCTTTCCTGGCCCCCGAACTGGATGAGTTGGTGGACAACAAAATTAGCGAGGACGTTTGGCAACAAATGTTGGGGGAATTGCCCTGCTCCGTCACCACGGAAGATTGCATTAATCAACTGCAAAATGTCGCTGTGCAAAATTCTCGATTACTGGCAGACCTCCAGGAAAAAATTGACGAAGCCCAAAATGCAGTGGACGAAGCCCGACGCAAAAACTTGGATTCCATTGCCATTGGTAATTTTTCCCCTTTCATCCAAACCTTTCTCTACTCCACCCTGGGGCCCGTTAGTAATGGGGTGGAACCGCCGGTCAATAATCCCTTTCGCCTCATCCTTGGTAATACCCTATCTGCCTTTCTCGGTCAGGGTTTGGGGGCTTTATTCAATTGGTCAGACTACGCCGCCAACGATTCCCAGCAACAACGGGCGATCGCCATTGGTGATATTCAAATCAAAATTGCTGAACTGCAACGCAATAAAGCTGAGCTGACCCAAAAGCTCCGGGAACAGGTAGTATTTGAAGCCCTTAAATTGGAAGAAATTGCCCGTAATTTTCAAATTGAGCAGGAAATTGCCAAACGGGACAAGCAACGCCTCGAAATTGCCAAGGTTTCCTACCGCTTTGGGGAAGGAGACAGTGAACGTTACCTTAACCAAATCTCTGCCTATGATCGTCAAAAAGCCGCAACTTTTCGGGAATGGTCACGGCTGAGGAGTCAAGTGATAACGGTTAAATTGCTGGTGCTCGGTGGTCAGGACGCTGAATAATTGGTTTGCTTATATCTAACCTTTACCCTGTCCTTCTCTTATCTTTGCCAATTGATTATCTACCCCAACCTTAGTTGGGAAAACCAACAGGCAAAAGCAACGTATTGTTTTTGCAACCAGGAGGTGCATTAACTCCAGTCACCGTGGCAAAGTTATGAACAGTTGGGCTCGCTCCCATGCGAAAGGTTCCGGTGGAAGGATAAGAACTACTGGATGATATGGTGGCAACACCGCAAGCATTGGATTTCAGCTTTCTTTCCTTTGGTATGGGAAACGTGATGTCGTACTGGGTGAAAGGGGTTTGCCCCGTCCACACTAAAGATTGATTACCCGTTTCCGCATTGGGAACATATCGTGCTTTTCCCTCCGCAGGAATGTTGGTCGCCACACCATTGGAACATTTTGGTGCATCTGCTTTAGCCATTAAAGGAAAGGAGCTCACCGTTGCTGGCCCCACCCCTATCAACGTTACTTCTGTTGAACCAGTATGGGGTATTGAGCCAAGGGAAATTTGCACAATACCGCATTCATTAGCAGAGACTTTTTTGGTCAATGGAGCATCCAAATAATAGACATAAACGTCATCACGGGGAGCATGACCAGTGGAGTAAATTTTGCCGGTGTAGTTGTCCTTTGCCATGCCTGCATTGACCATTGGGGCGATCGCCGTTATGCCCAGCGTCACCAACGCTAGACTGGAAAGTATTTTGTATTTCATAATTGCAATGAGTGTCATTGAGTGGGGCTATTTTATATGTCCCTCTCTTTTTGTCAATGCTCTTTTTGTTACCGATTTATGGCATTACTTTTTGCTTTATTTTTTGCATCAATTACAGCTTGGACGTTTATAATTGCCAGATTTTATTCAGTAACACTATGGGCAAAAATATTTGGCTAATCCTATCTCTATGCACCACCATGATTACTGCTTGCAGTCAGGAGCAAATGCAGGAGATGGCCTCTAATGCCATGGTCACCCAGAACCGAACTCCTGATAAAACTTGGCGGGTTAAGCCTGGGTCTGTGCATGATGGAGATACCTTTCGGGCAGTGGCGGATGTTACTAACGAGGAAATTAAGGTGAGGATCGCCTGTATTGATGCCCCAGAAATTAAGCAAGCCGGGGGCATTGAATCCCGTGATTATCTCCGGGGAATGCTGACGGATAATCGGGAAATCATTCTGATGGGTGCCGAAAAAGACCAATATGGGCGCAGTGTGGTGGAAGTTTTTGCAATGACTGACACGCCAGGACTTGAGGTGGGAGTTAATGGGGAAATGGTTTTGGCAGGTATGGCCCACTACTATGAAGGCCATAAGAGGTCATGCCCTGAGAATGCAGAACAGTATGAATTCCTGGAGCAGGAGGCGATTTCCAATAAAGCTGGGGTTTGGGCTAATGGGGATGCAGAGCGGCCCTGGGACTGGCGGAGAAGGAATAAGTAGGGGTTAGTGGAGATTAAAAATAGAGAAAAACCAATAGAAAGAAGCTAAAAGCAAGGTTTATCCTTATAAATGAATTTTAGTCATTGCGTAAACGTTTAGATTTATTACAGTTTTAGAAAAGTTAGGAATCATTATTTTGTTTCTGCACTAACATCCAAACATAGAGTAAAAATCTACGCTTAGGATCGTCCTAGTTCTTAATTACTGTTCTTTGCCTTTACTGAATTGCTTGGATTGTTTTTTTGATTAAAATAATACGATTCTATATTAAACAAAAAAGGATGCAATTACGTCCAAAAGCAGTGAAGTAATAGATGGTCATTTACTTTTACCCTATTATCGATTTATTTTAGGTAAATAAACCATACTTTTTTGCTTTATTGTTCGTGTTCCCTTGTATAGCAACAATTTTTTAAATTATGGACAGCCCCCGGCAATTGTCATCGCCTACCTTGACGAACGTTATTCCTCTTGCAGCAGGGATAATTGTCGCATTAGTAGGAATAGCCGCAAAAATTCAACCGCTTCAATCTGGAATAATGGGATTTACCGCAGGAGTCAGCGGGGCGGCAACAGCAAGTTTAGCGACAAAAAAAGAAAGGGAAATTTTGCTCTTAGCAGAACAGGAGCTTAGCAAAACAAAAATTAACAATACGCTTTCTGAGTTACAAGAACAGAAAAAAATAATTGATAAAGATATCACTCGATTAGAAGAACGCCGGAGCCAATCAGAAAAAATTGCTGGGGAGTTAGAGATTCGGCAGGCAAAGCGGGATAGCATCGAAGCCGAAATTAAAAATTTACAAGCGGTACAACAAAATTTAGAGAGTCGTGTTGCCGAAATTAATAAAGCCAATCCAACTCTGGAGAATTTAGAGATCCGTCAGAAAGAAATTTCTCGATTACAAAGTATTATTAAGCAGCTAGAAGGTGAGTTATTTGCCTATAAAAGTAAGATTGCTGAAATGGAACAAAAAAAAGCTGGCCTTGAAGAAAAAGAGGCTTTATATTTAAAACGGGAAATAGAAATAAAAGAAATTTCTGAACAAATTCAGCAGGGACAAGTAAAACTAAAAGATCTTAACCGTCAGGCTGTGGAATTGGAGTTATTACGCAACACCTATGATGCTTTAGAGCGAGAAAAGCAGACCTATGAATCCCAGAAAGAACATCTTTATGCTGAAGTGATCAGATTGGGGGCAGAAAAAGACCGTATCTTAGCAGAAATTAAAGAGTTGGAGGGAAGAGCGCAAGAGAGTGATCGCCTGAGGGCTGAAATTGCCGATTTAAAAGCCAAGCGTCGCATAGCGGAAGATTTGTTGCGAGATATTCAGCGAGAAATAGAGCAACATGAAATTATCAAAGATAATCTTATTAATGACATCGCCCGTAAGGATGCTGAGATCAACCGCAAAAAGAATAATGTGAGCGAATTAGAACAAAGAATTCGTGAACTCAAACAAGAAATATCAGATCTTGAGGATAGTGCTCGAGTAGCATTACAGACTTTAGAAGAGCCCATCAAGGATTTAATTCCGGTTCAAAGGCAAGGTATTAACGAAGATGATTTCCTTAACCAGTTTAGTAATTCCCTAAAAGTAAAGGGCTTAGACTTTCATGAACGTATCGTTAAAGCCTTTCATACTTCTCTAAAAGTACAAGATATTTCGGCATTAGTAATTTTAGCCGGAATTAGCGGTACAGGAAAAAGTGAATTACCCCAAAAATATGCGGATTTCATTGGTGCTCCACTCGTCATGTTGCCGGTACAACCCCGTTGGGATTCTCCCCAAGATTTACAGGGTTTTTATAATTATATTGAAAAAAAGTATAAGCCAACTCAATTAATGCATTATCTCTATCAATATCAGCAGGATAGAAAAATGCATGGCAGAATCATCATGGTGCTACTTGATGAGATGAATCTAGCTCGGGTTGAGTATTATTTTAGTGATTTCCTTTCTAAACTCGAAACACGACGTAGTAAGCCAACCTATTTATCATTGGACGTAGGTAGTTTAAAACTTCCTGAGAAACAACGAGATATTCTGATTCCCGAAGAATTCCTGTTTATTGGCACCATGAATGAAGATGAAACCACTCAATCCTTATCCGATAAAGTGTTAGACCGAGCCAATGTCTTAACTTTTGGTCGTCCAAATGAATTGAAATTACGGGGAAGAAAAATCAAGTATGAAAAAGCAGAAAATTATTTACCTTGGAATGAATTTGTAAAGTGGACTAAAGAACCTGATCCCGATTCTCCTATGGTTATTGAAATCAAAGACTTTGTTGATCGTGCCAATGCCATTATGGAAAAGTTGGGACATCCCTTCGCCCATCGAGTTTATCAGGCGATCGCCAAATATGTCGTGAATTATCCCGGTGCGGAGCAAGATCTGCAAATACGTCGTCAAGCTATTGCAGATCAGTTTGGTCAAAAATTATTGCCTAAATTACGGGGAATACGTATAGATGAAGCTAGCACAGAACTTGACGAAATGAAGCGACTAATTCAGGAACTAGATGATCCGGCACTCACAGAAGCTTTTGATCGAGCTAAGCAAGGGCGATACGGACAATTCCAATGGAAGGGGATGTTGTACAGCTAATTATGAAAATTTACGCTAACCTCGGAACCTATTTACAAAATGAGCCATTACAACTGCTTGACGCTGTTCTTGATAGTGCTGATCGGCCAATTTTAGTTTTAGATAACGATGAAGAATTGAGTCAAACGCCAGGTTTTTTAATTCCACTAGAAGATAAAAATAGTTATGAAATTGGTTTTCCTTTGGTATCTATTTCTGATTGGGATAGTTATCAAATTCTTTGTCAGAAGTCATCGTTAAAATTACAAAAAAATAACGAAGAAACTTCTTTTAAAATATCTATAAAAGATCTTATTTTGGATTCAACCCAAGTCAATGATGAAAGTACTCATAATCGTTTAAACAATGAATTAAATAATAGTTATGATCGTCATACTGCGGAGACTATTGCCGTATTTATTGGTTTATTTCAAGGTATGCGCTCTGGTAGACGTATCAAGCAGATTAAATTCCCCTTACTAAATCTACCTGAATATTTTCACGAGCTCAGCAGTGAAGATGCGAGATTACCATTAGTGGTCTCCTTAGATCGACGTTATGAATTACGTCATAAACTAGAATCTATTACTACGAAACTTAGATCTCAATTAAATCGAACCGTTGAGATGATACCCCTGGCCCGTATTCACGAAATGGATGCCTATTGTCTCCGTGACTATGTTCGTCGTCCGGGCAGAAATGCAATAGAAAAAGCTGGGGCAAGACAGGAATTGCTAGGGATTAAACGCTTTCAAAATTTTAATACACCAGAAAATAGATTTTTAAAAGGGTTTTGCGAATTATTACACCTCGAATGTCAAGAGTATAGTAAAAATCGAGAAGCAGAACTTTTAGGTCAAAGTATTAATTATTTTCGTCAAAATGAAACAGTACAGACAGTTAAAAGATCTGTATCTTTATTAGACAAGCCTAATTATGTCCTTGAACAAAATCCAATTTATCGGAGTTTTTATCAGGCTTATTTAGACTACGTTCATCGTCTTTCAGATAAAGAAAAACTATGGAGTTATCGCCAAAGACTGTGCAGTGATGTAATTGCAGTATTATTAATGACTAGTTTTTTATATTTTCAGGGTAGCTATGCTAGCGCCCTGAGTGATTTATCGATTTTAGATAATCCCCTTTTTGGTCGTTATCTTGAAAATGACTCCATGCCGGTTATTCAATGTTTTTTACAAAATTATGTTGTATCATTTCAATTGAATCGTAGTTCAAGTATTAGGCAAGGCGATTGGCTATTAATAATTAAACAACAAAAAATTAATTCCTTGGAAGTTAAAACGTTGCAAATACCGATCTGGATATTTTGGTATCGTCCAAGTCTAAAATTGATTAATAAAAATAACTTCAAACGAGCCTTATATTTTTATCTTTGTGAACGCCCTGAGACTAATAATTATAGCCAATGGATCACAAAAATAGATCACAGTCTTATGATTCGTTTACCTGATTTAAAGGAAAATAATTTGCAGACAATTATAATATTTTTAAATGATATATTTTGTAAATATTTGAAGGAATATTTTTCATGAGTTTACCAACTGAATTGATTGAATCTAGCTGCAATCAAAGTTCAACTTATTTTATTTCACGGGCAAATTTAAATTTTCCTTGTGCAAATTATACTTTACCTTTAAGTTCTGCTCAGAAAGAAGCCTTCGACTTAGCCATTTCTAATAGTCCAATCTCCCTAATTAGCGGTAATCCTGCCAGTGGCAAAACCCATGTCGGCTGTTTTGTTCTTGAAATGTCCGTTCGATTTCAGAAATCTATATTAGTAGTTGCTAGACATGCTAATACTCTGGAAGCTTATAAAAACTTAAATGTTAATTCTCTTTTTCTTGAAATATTTAATAATTACTCAGATAGTATTTTTGCGTGGTTACGACACAACCTTGCCCAGCCTAAAATCAATTTTATGCCTCTCCATTTGTTCCCAGATCCCCTGCTAGAAACATTACAAGAAAGTAAACAGTTAAACCAATGGATTGATTTAGCAGAAAAAGGGGATAAAAAAAATCTTCAAGAAGAGATGATGAAAGTTTTTCCGCAGGTATCGAAATCTCGCTTAGATCTCTTAGTAGAAAAGCTATATAAACTATATCCTCTACTGAAGCAACATCAAAAATTAAAGGAACATTATCTAAATTTGTCCGAGGAAGGAATTTTACAACTTACCGAATTAATGTCAGAAACAACAAAAATACCTATTTTAGCAACTTTTCAAAGTGTCTTAAATAGTGATGTTAAATTTAAACAGTTTGAAATTGTTCTTGTTGAGGATTCACATCTTTTTTCTGATCATGACCTACTATTGATGGCGAGTATGACTAACAAACTAATTTTATTGGGAGAAAATATTAAATCCGATACTTTTTTTACTCGTCTATCTGAATGTTTATCGCCAGCCTATCGCGCTAATCTATCAGAAAATTTTCGTCTGCACCCATTGTTAAGCCGTCCAATTTTTTCTACTTTTTATTATTCACAACCCTATTCATCTTTGCAGAACTATTCTTATCGAACATTTCAAAATCGTTTACGATGGATTGATATTCATGAAGATAAGCTGATTACTCCACAATTATTGGATTTTATCGAAAATTCAGATATTGATATATCCAGTATTAAAGTTGGAATACTAACTTTTTCAATAACCGCCAAAGAAATGATACAAAGCCAATGCCCAGAACAATGGCTCAATCAAATTTACGTCGATAGTTGCGAAAATTGGTATGGAAAGGAATGTAATGTGCTTTTAATAGTTTGTGATGGTACTAAACCCACACCTGATCAACTTCGTCTTGCCTTAACACGTGCCAGTGATGCCATTGTATGTTTTGGCGATATTAACCAATATGAAATGTCTTCATTTAGAACTTTAATTAGGGATAAAACTTTAACCATCGAGCGGGAGGTTTCACTATTATGAAAATTATTGTTAAATTACAAGGAGTATTTGAACGTAAAAATGTTGATAATAACACAGTTAGACAAAGCTCTCTATCAGATTTACTTAACGATCTACGGGTTTTAGCAACTAGTCATAATCGCCATCATATTTCCTATATTCACCAATCTTTTGGACTAAATTTTTTATCTCAACAGACCCTAGAGCATCTTATACAAAAAGTAGGAGGAAAGTCATCTTATCTTTCCTCAACCTTCTTAACTCCTGCAAACCAAAACTTAATTCAAGAGGAGTTTTTCTATAGCTATTGTTTTACATGCCCAATTATTTCTCTACAATTATCGCCCCATGATCCCCAGTTACCATTATGGAGTGGGCAGCATTGCGATGGCACTTATAATTTAGATATTAGTAATGATGTAGACAATTTAAGATTACAATCCATACGTCAGGAAGCTTTAAGCATAATTAAACAGAAAACATCGGTCGAGATTATCAGAGCAGCATTACATTCTCCTAACAACTTTGCCATACCGATAACTTTATCAACTGGTGAATATATTACAATCTGGCAAAAACTAGAGGAACTACCGTCTGAACTTCAAATTGCAGTTATGGCCCTCATTAAAAATTACTTTCCTTCATTTTTGTCGGCTGAAGCTAAATCACTAATTGATGAGTACAAGAAAAAATATATTGTTTTTAATTATCAAAATTTACTTGAGTTTACCATTTCTGAAAATGAGCCTAAAGGATTAGACTTTATTGTGGGTAGAGGATTGCATAGAAAAGAAATTGAAGCTCTAATTAGTTCTGCCCAGCGTTTTTTATTGATTTCTAGTTTTCGTTTAGAAGATGAATCTATTGTTCAATTAATTGTCAAAAAAGCTAAAGAATTACCTGAAGGCGTTTGGATTTTGACTGATTTAAATAATGATGTTTTAGATAGAATAGATACGAATATGGAAGGAAAAATTGATCATGAAGATGATTACGCTGAATCTGATCGTAAAAAGAAAGAGTGTTTACGCTTACTTGCTACATCAGGTGTTTCTATTCGCAGTGGACTCTTTCATCTAAAATGTTACATAACGGAAAAAAGTTCATATATGGGTTCTTGTAATTTAACGGGTGGAAGTTTAGAACGTAATGGAGAAGCGGGAATTATTTGGAAAAATGTCGAGTCACATCAACGGTTAATTGACCACTTTTCCCATTTATGGGATGAACAATCAAATGCAGTAATCTTACCGACAACCCAAGGTATCCGCAGTCAGGGATTATCTAATTACTTTGCTATATCAAAGCGTGAAGGTTTTCTAACTTATCATTCCAATGATTTGACTAGAACTTTGACAGAGTTTGCCCGTAATCCGACTGGAAAAATTTCTATTTATACTCGCACTTTTGCTCCAACAGCTCAACAAGAAGAACTATTGTCACGTCTTCATTGCCATATCTTTTATGGACACCGTAATTACTCTAATTTAGATGCTAAACAAATTTATAATCTCCATGCCAAGATTATTATTATAGGAACAACAGCAGCCTATATGGGTTCTCAGGATTTTGCATTTGGAAGACGTTCTAATCATGACTTAACTTATAAAACTACTGATTTAAATGAAATTCAAGCTATTACTCAATTAGTGGATGCTTTACATCGAGGATAACCGAAAATGACCAGACTCTTTAACCTAGAATCATACCCAGAAATCTGTAAGTACACGCAAATTTTTGGGGAATCGTTATCTTTAAATTCTCCTAATATTCCTTTTGCTTATCGAGATTTTTTAAATACCTATAAAGATCGTCATTTTATATCCCCTGCTAATCTTTCAAGTTATTATTCTAATACTATAGTTAGAGGTGAATATAAACCTCAATTCTTAGGTGACCAACTGGATGATCAGCAAGAAGGTGATTTAGTTATTGTTCGTGATATTGATGTGCTGAGCCTGCAAAATTTAGATTGTCCCTATATTTATGCCAGTGCTTATCGCTATTGGAACTACGTCACTCAGCTTCAAAATATTGCTAAAGAGAATAAACCATTAGTTATTTATGATTTAGACAGTTTACCCTGTTCTTATTACTTGCCTATTTCTTTTCAAAGTCATCCTAATTGTTCTTATTCTATTCCAATTTTAGATATCCGTACTCCCGAAAATTATGAAAGTCTCAGACTTCCTTTTGATCCTTCAAACGTTTATGATACCATCTGTGAAATTTTAGCTCAATACGTTATTGCATCTGACCCTAACTTTGTTGGTATTGAAAGTTCTTATCTCACTCAATATTTAAAAAAAATTAATGTTTTTAACATTATAAAAAATTGTCTAATAAGTAATCCTAATCAAGAAATAGTTTCGCTTCTGATTGACTTCTCAAATGTCGATAATACAAATCTATATTTAAAAGCAGAATTACCTCTCACAATAGTAGAAAATATAGTTTCAAGTGTAATACTTGTTCCTAGACTGAAGGAAATCGTCCAAAATAATTGCGAATATAATTTCGTTCTAATTAGTCAATACAATTGCCTATCTAATTTTCGTCTTTCTTTAGAGTCTCATTTTTCCTTACCCGATATTAGTCACTCAGAATTTAGCAAGATTTGGCAAGAAAAGCAATCTCAGGAATTTCCTCTCTATGGACAGTTTCTTGATTTAATCACTTTTCAATTAGCAAATCAGATTTCAATCAATGTTCCTAGTGAAAGCGAGCGTACAAATATTTGTTATGAAGGTGAACGAAAATTTCATACTTTTATAGGTCAATATACCATCCCATCCGGTGAAACAAAATCCTCTTTTCGAATAGACAAACCTCAAGTTATTTTACCGATAAAAATTAATGGTAAACTAATAATAAAAAATGAAATAGAACAAGTTTATATTATTAATAATCAATTCTTTGAACAAACTCCTTCCCTTTCTGTTGAAATTCACTTTTCGCTAATGCTTGGCAAACCATTACTATTGGAGATTTTTGAAGTTTATAGTGATCAAAAATTGGGGCACAAACTCAATGCTAAATTAGAAGATCGCCCTGAAATTAAATTAGGATTTATTCCTATTCAAAATATTATTGAGGGTAGAAAAACAAAAGAAAATAATGCGACTACTAATTTATGTTTAAATTTAAAATTTATAAGTGATTTTTCACACGGATTAGACGAGATAGCCAAAGCTTTACATGCTTATATTAAGCAGTCTTCAAAAAATATAAAACTACGGACAGATCTGAAGTTATCGAAAATACAAAGTATTGTTAGAAGCAACTACTTATCTTTTTTGAAAAATGATGCCTTACAACATGTTTCTACAAATTCAAGCAATGAAATAGTCAGTGAGATTACAAACAAAATTATTTCTAGCGAAATTAAATTACTTTTACAAAAAGCTCTTTTTACATTAGGCCAACGTCACCCAAATACGGAAGGGAAGGAACGTGGACAAATTTTCAATATTTACAACGATAATTTACTGTTGATAGGTAAACAATATAAAATCGCTGCAATTCAAGATTTTGATTTTTTGTTTGATTATCTTAAAAACAGCCCCTGCTTTAGTGAACATGTCAAGGTTATAGCAAGGATCGCATATGATAGTAACTTTCAGCAAAAATATTTTGCACTTTTTGAGACTCATCTTCCGAAAAATAATAATAATAATAATTTCTACTATGAGTATGATTCCTACTTGTGGGGCTATGCTCGTATTTTGATGTGGTATTTAGATTATAATCTAAATGAAACAAATATTTTGTTGTTTAAGCGTCATTTTAATCTTATAGCTAGTCATGCCCTCAGTGACCATTCACGAAATTCATATTATCAAGATGCATTGATTAGTCTTATTTATCTCTTGTCTTTCCGAGAGTTTGATTCAACTTTTTGTGAAATTGGATCACTAGAGTATAATTTGGGAATAAAATTGTGTGAGAAATTGAGTTTTCATCCAGTATTATCCAAACAAGTTGATATTAACAAATCGCTTAATCAAATTTTTTATGAGTTTCTCAATGGCACAGCAACAGGTGATGACATGGACAACCTCATCAAAGCTGAATTTAAATAGATAAATAGTAAATAGGAATTAAGTCAAGCCATATTCGATCCAATGACCATTTCAACCCTTAATTATTCTGGTTAGCAACAAACCGATTAACCAGTTCAACATCAATATCTAATTCCTTGGCAATTTCGGCAATTGTAAGACCTAATTTCTTCAACAGGGGTATGGTTTCTAATTTTCCCTCTAGTTTCCCAGCAATTTTACCCTCCTCTAAAATTTCTTGATAAACAGCGGATTCCTTCATAATTTCACTCCTTAAAATTGTCTTGATAATGTCAGGCGACAACAGAATTCCTCCAAAAACAGAAGTTGCTGCCATGAGATTTGCTTTAACTCGATTATCCTCAATCTGTTCCAGCACAGTCGCCACTTCCCTCAATTTTAATGTAGGGTCAGAGGTCTGCGTCAATACCGCTAGGGGCAATAGCCCTGGGCTTTGGAGAAATGCGTCCGATGATTGTTCCCAGAGCCGAATCGCTTGGTAACGATGCACAGTCTCCCCCACCTGAAAACTATCCTGATAAACCAAGTCATTGTTACTATGTTTCAGGTAGATCACGAATTGGTGCATTGTCTTCTGGGGGAAACGGCGGTAAACCCTTACCCGATAATCCAACATCCGAAAACCCATGGTGGGGTCAGGTTCCGTTTGGAATTCCAGATGTAAAACCAAGTCTTCCGATTGCTCCAAAATCAGGGAGTCAGCGCGAATTGGTTCCAGGGATAATTCCGTCGGACTGAGCTTGGTCAATTTGATTGGTCGTCCCAACAACCAGGCGGCATAGTCTTCGGAAAATGATTCAGCTAGAAATTTGCACAGATTATCGAACATACTCAAATTTTACGGGCGATCGCCAAAAGTTCTTGCTGGCTACTGATGGGAGGCAAAGTCCGCCCAGCTAAAGCCCGGCTTTCTGTGGGGTCTATATTTGATGGCACCGTGGATTACCATCGTGCATTGGGGATATTGTAGGCGATCTATCCATAATCAATCATATATTTCAAAGATCCAATTAAGATTTTTTAAACATATTTTTTATCAGGGATATAAAGAACTCATAAATATTGATGTAAAAGTTGATATACAACTGCAATAGTGAATCCTATCAAAGCTCCCAATGGGCCAAAGAAAAATATTGAGGTCATTGCTAATTCCAAGGGCTTGTCCTGAACATTAGTGGAGAAATTATTGACAATAAAGATTCCAGCCATAACACCAAAAGCATAACCTACCAATGCAGCAAGTAATGCAATACCTATAAATTTGAGCATATTTCTAGTTTCATTTAACCCAAAGAAAAAAGAATAAACTTTAATATCAAGAAGGCAAGAATAAAGATGTGGTTCCCGGCACTTTATGGTCGTCGTCCCTCCCTTTTTTTACTGCCTCCCCATCCCCCCGCCGGACAAAAGCTAACTATCAAGGCCTAGAGCCACTGACCGGCGGCCCCCCGAGTGGGGGCGAGAAAGCAAGAAGGCAAGAGGCGTTTCTAATATTCGACGATAAAACCCGTTGGTATGGTCGGTTAGAGCAATAAATATTTCACTGGACTACCTGCCCAAAGCCGTAAGAGGGGGGGGGACACCCCCTTCCCTAACCCTTCCCCCTTTTTGTAGTCCGGTCAAAGTCAGCGGTCACGGGTTGATTAGTCTCCAGGCCTTTTTTCGGAAAGCAAGAAAGATGAGCGGATTCGATGTTTTTGTTTTTGATTTTAAGGAATCGAAGATCCGGAAATACCGTTTTTTTTTGCAACGAGGAATTTTATCATATTCGTCAAAATTTTTTGGTGTTATCTCATTTAAGGAAAAAATTTTATTTGGAATATGATTTTTACTTTTCTTGGGCAAAAAAAAACTTAGTGGGGAATGGAAGAGAAAAAAGAGAGGAGAGAAAGGGTATATTGGTGTATTGAAAATAAAAAAGTAGTTTAGTGTATTAATTATGGAAAGAAAAATGATATAATATAGGAAAGTTTAGAGGGAAAAAAGATGTTTAAAAAATTAGGTGAAGTAGAAAAAATAAAGTTTAAAAATTGGTGTGTTGATAAGAATAATTTGATGGTTAAGGAAAAATGGTTTGGTAAAGAAGTTAAAGAAGATAGGAGAATGGTTTGGTTTGGGGTTGGAATTGAATTGGGAAAAAATGAAAAATTTAAGGGATTGGAAATAGATAATAGTTTAAAGAAAAGATGCTTAGAATTTTATGGAGAAAATTTTAATAGTTTGTTATTGATAAAATATGGAGATGGAAGTAAATTAAATTTACATAAAGACAGAGATTGTTTTGATAAAAAAGTAGTTATTGTAAATAGTGGAATTTGTGTGTTTGAATATGATGGAGAAAGAAAAATATTAGAAGATGGGAAAATTTATGAAATAGATGGTAAAAAAAGTCATGGAGTAGTAAAAGTAGTTGGGGAAAGATATAGTTTAAGTATTAGAAAAGTTTTATAAAAAAGTTTGATTTTTTAGATCAATCACCCCCCTGCTAGTAATATTATACCACGCTATTTCCCGGCAAGGGTAAACTCCACCTTCACCCTCCTTCTAGTGGTTGCCCCTGCGGGGCATTTTTTATTAGTCGGTTCGGCCCTTGCCTTGACCCAAGCCTTATCTATGGGATGGAAGGGCGTGGAGTTTCAATGGACAGGGGGGGGTGTGCCTTGTTTTGGGGGCTGGTCGGTGGGTGGCTCGGCCGCTCTGCCTTGGGTTGCTTTTTGCGTGCTATCATGCTATAATGGGCTTATTGGTTGTTCCCCTGGGGGTTGCACTGTGTTGTCTGTTTCTGCCCTGTCGCCCTGCGTTGTTTGTCTGCTGTCGGCCTGCCCTGCCGTGGGGTTTTCCGGTTCCCGCTCTCTCTCCCCGTTGTCGGTTGCCGCTCTCCGTTCCCTTTCTGCCGCCGTTCCTGCTTCGGCCCGCGTTTTTGTTGGCTGTGCGGCTGGTGCCGATGCCGTTGCACGGGGTCTCTTTCCTTCGGCCCAGGTTTTTTCTGTCAGTTCTGGTCGGTGGGGGGCTGGCCGTTCTGCCTTTGCCCGTCGGTCGGTGGCCGTTGTCTCTGCTGTTCTCTCTGCTGGCGGCCCGGCCGCTCTGTGGTGCTTTTTCCCTTCGGCCGGCTGTCCTGTTGGGTTGTTGCCTTCGGCCCGGTCTTCCCGTTGCTTTTGTGGGCTGGGGTCTGGCTCTTGGGCCTCTGCCGCCTTTGCCCTGGGGTCTGGCCTGCCGTTGCTGGCCTTCCTGCCCCCTGGTGTTTCTCCCCCTCCCGGCTGGGGTTTTGCCTCCCTGGGGGGTGGCTGGTGGGTGGCCCGCCCTGCCGCTGTCCAATTGTCTCTTTTTGCCTAGTTCTGCGCCCCTGCCTGTTGGTGGGGGATTTTTTTAAGCAATTAATTCTTTAATTTTTTCCCTAACTAATTCTTGCCAGTTTTCCAAAGCTCTTAATTTCTCGTAGTCAGTTGGCGGTAAACGTAGCGTCAATTTAGCCGTGCAGGGCTCAGGCCGATCTGTAGTGAAAGAAAAGTTAGTTATATCTGGATTCCCACCAGGTCGCCCACTTGATTTTGTCCCAGCCATAAAGTGCCTCTAGTTTTCCTCCCAGATTTTAGCACGTCCCCATACTATAAAGTTTTGTAAAACAGTTGATTATTGTATGCCGACACGCTATAATAGAATCATGGCAAAGGGGAAATCCCCCGCCACCACTCAAATACTTAGAAAAAATTATGACCATTCAAGAAGCAAAAGAGATCGCCGCAGTCTGTTCAATGATGCGAAACGAATTACCAGATGGAATGTGGGAGGAAGTCAGGGAAACGATTCTCGACTACCGGGAAGGAAAAGACGGTGAAGCTTTCGCAGAAGAACTAAGCGAAATTTGCAAAGACTGGGGGTTTTCAATCTAATGAAAGACTTAGAAAGCCTAAGAAAAGAACTAGATAAGCTTGCACAACAAACTGAGCAAGAAGACCTGAAAAGAGAATTAGAAAGCCTAATTCAACAGATTCTCAAACATCGAGATTATTGCCCATTTTAAATAGTCAAATAGCCCTCAATCCTGGGGGCTTCCACCACTCAAATACTTAGAGAAATTTTATGACCATTAAGCTGTGTGAATTGTCTAATCCTTCCCTAGCCTTAGCTGTATCCCGTCAGATGGGGGGAAAATCCGAATTATTGCAACACTACAAAGACGTTGCCAATCATGGTGCAGATTGTGGATTTAATGGCTTTATTTATTATTCAGAAACCATTAAATTTTGGCGCAATAACAAGAAATTAATCTTAGAATCCTTAAGCCAATTAGCCGATGATTTAGGGGAAGATATAACTGGCATGGTTAAAAATTTTAACTGCATTAAGGGTGATTTTTCAACGGATGAAATTGCGAAAGCCCTATACGGTAATTATCGTAAAGAATTTGATTTAATTTACAACTGCTTAGCCTGGTATGCGCTGGAAACAGTTTGTCAGGAAATGGATGCCCTAGGCTAAAATTCTTCGACCTCAGCACGTCCTAAAAAGGCTGACCACTCAAATACTTCAGGATTTTTTACTATGCACCACGACACCAAAGAAGCCATTCAACGTTGCCTTTATTTCATCGACCGGGAAAACAAAACCCAAGAAAACCCCATCATTGCGGTGATTGAGAAGGCCCTAGAGTTTGCCAAAAATGAGGTTAGCTTTTCAGACCCCTACGACCTATTAGCCCAGATTGAAAGTGTTCTGACTGAGGAAGAATTGGCCAACGACGACCGCTATTATTCCCGCCAGGAAACGGAAGACTACCATCGTAATTGGTTACATTTCTAAACCCCTAGTAAAATCCTTGGCCCCCCTGGGGGCTTCCACCACTCAAATACTTAGGAAAATTATCATGACAACCACCACTAAAACCACCGGCAAAACCCCTAAACTTTGGGAACTGTCCGACGAAATAACAAATCTTGAAGACCAAATTGCAGACATTCAAGACCGGGAAGATCTAAGCGAGTCTGAAAAAGACCAGTTAATGGGAGAAATTCTAGAAACTTGGTTATCCACTGGTAAAGAATTTGATGCTAAAGCCTGTAATGTTGCCGCTTATATCAAGCACCTGGAAGCAATCACAGAAGCTCGTAAAAATGAATACCGACGCTTGCGAGATTTAGCAGAACAATCAGAAAATCAATCCCAGCGACTACGCAATTACCTTGTTAGCAATATGCAGAAGTTGGGCAAAAAGAAAGTTAATGGAGTATCGGTAAATTTATCACTACGGAAGAAACCGGCAAAAGTCGTTCTTAATTGCCCCTTGGAAGATTTACCAGCCGCATTTATGAAAGTCGAAATTACACCTCGCCTATCGGAACTTAAAAAGCACCTTCAGAGCAACGCTGATTGTTCCTTTGCTCAATTGGCGGATGTTGAAGAATATTCAGTGATGATCAAGTAAACCGAAAGACCTGGGCAAGTCTAAAACTGCCCAAAAAAAATGGCGAACCAAAAGGGACACCACTCAAATACTATCCATAGGATAACAAACCATGCTCCTAGCCGAAATTCTCGAAAACCTACGCCAACCCATTGCCCCCCAATTCATTAGCCAGAAAAAAACCTTCAAAAACAAAAAACCGACTGGTTCCGTTGATTTTGTGGCCTGGTATGACCTAGCGGACTTGCTCGACGATCTTTGTGGCCTGGGGGGTTGGGAATGGTTAATCATCGACACCCAACAAATTGGCGATCGCCTAACCCTCACCGGCTCCCTCACGATCCATGGGGATGACCGCAGTTTGACCAGGCAGGCCACCGGCACTGAAGACATTGATTGCAATAGCTACGGTGATCCAAGCTCCAATGCGGAGGCCATGGCCCTGAGAAGATGTTGCGCCAAGTTTGGCCTGGGCCGTGACCTATGGCGGAAAAACAAACCCCAGCCCCTCAAAATGGGACAACGGCAAGAACCAGAGAAACAGACAGTTTTGGCCCCTGGCACTATCTCACGGGAAGAATGGCTCAAGAGAAAACAAGCCAAATCCTAAATAAAATTTCAACCGTCAGTGACACTGAGGGATTCTTGCCCCGAGTAAGCTTTAACCATTGCGGGAAAGTACTTTGGGGCAAAAATAGCCCGGAGATTTAACTATAACCAAGATTGATAAGACCTATAAGTTTCTGTATATTAAATGACTTTTTTACTTTAGCTATTTAGCTAGAAAGTATTTAGATTTATCTGCTCCCACTTAGGAAACAATGCTGATAACCTCTCTATGACTCAAAACTTAACGGTTTTTTATTTCTAGCGCAATTACAAAAACGATGCTACTACCCCCTCACGGTCAACCCAAAGAAAAAATTTTCAAACTCCTTGAAAAAGATGGGACTTTTAAGTTATGGTCTTGAATTACTAGCCTTTACCCCCGGAGTTCTTCTACCCCCATACCCCACTAAAAAAGGCAACGGGCAAAAAAGGCCCATCGCCAATAACAAAAAAATAGTGCAAAATCCTGTAAATTTATTGGGAGGATCCAGCGTTCCCCATTCAGTATTTAGAGGTTTGAAATGTTTCAGCGGCAAGGTCAGCCGCATCCTGTAGTTCCCCAAAACAACCAAAGACCCAAATTCCCTCTTGCTTGGCGGCGGGTGGAATTCAGGTCTGCTCTAGTTGTCCTAAGAAAGGATGCGTATCTAGAAAGAATCGATGTTTGTGCTCTTTGGGAGAGCAAGAAGCAACCAAAGGGAAGGAGGCTTCTGAGATGAAGCATTATAAAACTTCACACGGGGCCTATTCTAGCGCATTCTCCCCCCTCCTAGTCAATAACCCGAACCATTCCAGCTTTGGGCAGAACAAATTACAACCCACCAGCCGCCACAATCCTTGCCCAGTCTGCGCTAAAACCAATGGCAATTGCCGCACCATAGCCGATGGTGGGGTACTGTGCATGACTTTCCCCGACGGAGATGGTCATCCCGATTATCGCTACGTCAAACCCAGTGAGAATGGACTTTGGGGTGTTCATTACCCCCGCAAGGATGGTGATTTTGACCGACAAGCCTGGGAAAAAAGGAAGGAGGAGAGGGAAACCAGAAACCGAGAAATTGAACGGCAACGGCTAGAGAAATGCCTAGACCCGGATCGTCGGGATGCTGAAATAAGGGGCATCCTCAGCCAACTCACTTTGACCGATGGAGCTCGCCGTTACCTGGAAAACCGGAGCGTTCCCCCAGAAATTATTGACCGCTGTCGTTCTGTTAAGAGGTGGCAGAAATTAGCCCAACCTGCCCACGTTAACCTTGCCGGGGTATCGAAGTTAGGTAACCAACTAAACAACGGTTGGGATGGGATTTTAGAGGTGGTTCCTGACCATCTTGGTCGATTGATAGCAATGCGGCTACACGACCCAGACCATAAGACCACTGGCAACCCTAAATATGTTTGGCTTAGCAGTAAGAAGCGAGGTATCACTCCCCACCTGGCTAACGGGGAAAACCCCATAGGACTGTTTTGGCCCGGTGGACTGGCCAGCACCGCCAAACCCCAACGGATCGGATTGTGTGAGGGATTAGAGTTTAAGGCCCCCGCCGCCGCCAATCGCTTGGAATTCCCTGTCATTGGATTCAGTGGCTACCAGTTTTTACAGTCCCCCGAAACCCTTAAGGAGATAATCACCAACCTTAATCCCGATGCTCAATTAGTTCTGATTCCCGATGGGGGAAGTGTTCAGGATGCCCGGATAAGCCGTTCCCATGGCGAAACCTTAGCAACCCTAACCAACCCCGTCACCGTTGCCTGGTGGGGACAATTTACCAAAGCTGATGGCGACATTGACGAGATAGCGGGCGATCGCCTGGTTGAGTTTATCTCCCCTGAACAATTTCTTAGTTACTGTCCCCAACGACCCAAAAGCAAAGTAGAACAGTTTGCCGACTGGATTACTAAGCAGGTCAAACGGGTTAAACCCCAGGGCTTTGGTGCTCCTGTGATTGGGGGGGAACTGTTCACCGGAGACCGGGTTGATGCCCTAATTAAACAGCTAGAAAAAAATCGCTACGTTCTCGATGCTTCCTGGACTGGGGATGGTAAGTCCCATGCCATTGTCCCCCTGGCTAAGGCCCTGTTACATCGACTGGAAACATTGCATCCAGAGCAGGAAATCAAGATTTATCTGACTTCCCATTCCTACCGGCAACCCACGGTGGAGGCTTTAACCGCCATTCAAGCCATGCCCACCCGCCATGGAGACCGGTATTTTCCCCATGGGGAGCTAGAGGAAGCGGCTAACTGTATCCGTTCTAGGCAGTTTAACCAGGTGGCGGAAAAGGGCTATAACCCCCACCAGGGCGGTAAACATAATCCCATTTGTCACTCCTGCCCAGCTTTTAACTACTGTGGTACTGACCCCGGTATGTTCCGCCAGCAACGGCGCTTAGCCCTGCAACACCAAATTATTCGCTGTCACCCCAGCCAAATTCCCGCTAAAGGGGAAAATCAACTGACCGTGGTGATTTGGGATGAACCGGCGGAGGAGCAACCCACCAAAACCATCAATACCAATATTGGGGAGCTAGACCAAGAAATTGCCTACCATCGTCGCCACTCCCAGTTATCATCTGCCCAAAAAAATATTCTGGATCAAATAGCATCTCTGCTAGAAGGGTTAATGGCTGACGCTCCCAAGTTGGGCCTGGACACCGCTGATGTGCTTAACCATAGCCAAGAGCTTAACCAAGAACTACTGGGGGAACTAATTACCCTACTGGAGCAACGGGAACGGGACTTATTTGATATTTTTCCAGCTCCCACCTTGGCCACCTTCAAGGATAACCAGGAAGTTTTTGCAGGTTTAACGGCGAAGGAAACCGCCAAACTCAAGGGCCAGTTCCGCCGCAGTAATCAATACGCTGTGGGGGAAGCGACGAAAATAACGGAGGAAAAACTCCAGGAATTACCCAGCAATGGCCTAATTCATCTACTCCGTTGCCTCCATGGCCAGGCCTCTGTCCAAATCCAATTGTTTCCCCAAAATCTGCTGCTCACCATCGATCGCCGTCACGAGTTGGCCCCCATTCGGGATGCTGATTATGTGATTGCCCTGGATGCCACCAACAATGGGGCGGATTTTGCCTGTTTGCTCAACCTGGCCAAGGACGAGGTGAAAGTAATCAAACGGAAAACGGAAAAACCTTTCCAGAATCTCAAGGTTGTGCAAATTGTGTTGCCGGGGTGGGGTAGCTCCCGACCCAGTGACAAGGCCATGGAAAAGGCGATCGCCGTCAAAGACGCATTATTCCAAGCCTATGGCCCCATGCCAGTGCTCACCTACAAGGCCCAACTGGAAACCCTATTGGCGGAGGGGCAATGGTATCGGGATAGTCGGGGTAGTAATCAATTTGAGGGTCAGCCCCAGATGCTCTCCTGTGGTTTACCCCTGCCTAACCTGGGGGCCATCAAGGCCCAATTCCTGGCCACTGGCGGACAAATTGAAGATTTTGAGGAACATTACCACCGCCGCTCCCAAAGGGAAGTCCTGCAAAACTTTGGTCGTCAACGGGCTAACCGCTACCCCCGCCAGCAATTTACCCATTTCATTGTCACCGGCGACCCCCAGCACAATGCCATCCATGACCTAAGTTGGGTCAAGAAATTTGGGGCGGACTATGTTTGTCTCCATGGTTTTGAAATTACCCCCCACGCTGGCGATCGTTCCCAGATTGCCCGCTGGCATATTGTCGAGGCGATCCGTTCTGGCTTCACCACCGGCAGTGCCATTGCCGAAAAGCTGGGTTGCAGTCGTCGCAATGTGACCGATGTGTTGACCAATGCTGGAGCTACCCTCACTAAAGTTACCAAGACATTACTGGATACAACTGAACTGGGAAGTTCCTCTTATAAACCCCCTATAAGGCTCGGTTCCCACCTGGAGGATCTGCCGCCGGAAATTTTGGCTTTACTAGGAATTGACCTCCCAGAGGCGATCGCCGAAGTGGTGGAAATTATCCAAATTGTCGGTTGGCGATCCTTTGCCGAGGACTATTTACCCACTTTGCCCCAGCGTTTACGCTCTACTATCCTGGCAACTTTCTGGTCTTTCCTTGATACTGGTCCCCCGGCCCCTGTTTGACTTGTTTTTTAACTAAACTGCAAACCTCAATATGAAAAGGAGTTTTAGCCATGGAACCCTTAAACACCTCGACCTATTTGCCGGATGTGGGGGATTCACCCTGGCCGCAGAACAAACCAGAGGAAAAATACAAACAACTCAGTTTGTTGAAATTGACCCCGACTGTCACACCATCCTCCAGCACCACTGGCCCCAGGGTGAAAATAAAACTTCGATGGCCCTTACCAGAAGTACGCCGCCGGCGATCTAGGGGTCAGGGTAGTGGTTATATCCGACTGTACTATTGCGAAAAACAGACCCGCTCCGGTAAGAAATCCTATGAGCAGTACTACTATCACTATGAGCTTGAACTGAAGGGGAAACGGGTTAAACGCTCCGCCTATATTCCCAAGGATAAGCTTGATATGGTGCAGGAATGGGATAGAAAGAAAGTGGATGTAATCCTCATTCTGCAATATCTTGGCAAGGCAACGGACTAATTGACCCCACAACGGCGATCGGTTAGCCTCTTCCGATGGACTGGTGTGGATTGCATAATTAGCCCCTAGTAATTTTTGGAGACTGTTACCTGATCTTTGTTGGATGAACTGAACTTTCACCTAGTTGAGTTTGTAGCCTGATGCGTATGCGAATTACCAAATATTTGCGTACTTGGACTTTTGGATGTTTAGTCAGTTGCCATAAATGCTTTTTGACTACATTGGAAGAATCCGTTTTATTCTCGAAACCCCTGGTAATTTTTTTGAGACTGTTGGATAGCTAGAAAGTACAGTAAAGTCACCAACGGATAATTCGGGGTTTTGCCAATGGTTGATATTTGTTGGGAGCAGTTACATCGATCTGCCATTGAGGTTCGACAAAATGCCTATGCCCCCTATTCTCATTTTTTAGTGGGGGCGGCAGGACTCGTGGATGACGGGCGAATTGTTGTTGGTTGTAATGTCGAAAATGCCTCCTATGGCTTAACCCTTTGTGCCGAGTGTGGTTTGGTTTCCCATTTGATAGCTACTGGCGGGGGACGTTTACTGGCAGTGGTCTGTGTTGATAGTCAGGATAATTATCTTGCTCCCTGTGGCCGCTGTCGTCAGGTTTTGTTGGAGCATGGCGGTAAGGAATTACAAGTTATGACCCCCACCGGGCCGCTATCAATGGCTGAATTATTGCCCTGGTCATTTGGCCCACAAGATTTACGTCGGATTGGTGGATTGAACACAAACCCCTAGTAAAATAACTTGCCCTGTTGCGTATGCAAGTTGACGAATAATCGCTGACTTGCGTAGAAGCTTTTGAAGCCAAGGTTTTTCAATTGTGACTATCCACTGACTTGCGTACTTGCTTTATTGATTACTCAACCATTCAGATAGCAGGGCCTCAACTAAATCAGAAAAATCTCTTTTTTCTTCCTCTTGGAGCAAGGCAATTTTGACATTTCTATAGGTTTCCTTGCGGATATAGGCAGAGACTTGTTCATAATCTGGGTCGCTACGTTTGCCTTTTGTTTTAGGTTTCCTTTGGCTTTCTGTTGGGGCCGTTTGTTTGTGACTGTCCAAAATCCCTTTAAATTTGCTCATGTCAAAATCTCCTCAACAATTTCTTTTCCAGTGGCTTTGTAGTCAGACCAGGCTATACCCGCTTTTGAATCACTCACCTCGGAAACAACAACACCGTTAAGGGATGCCTTCTGAAAGGCGGAATAACGTTTAATTCCTCTTTTAAATAGGGGTAATCCCGCAGTGGTGAGTAACTGTCGAGCCTCGTCACCATCTTTCGAGGGGTAAGGGGGAATAATGGTTAGCAAAATACGAAAACGGTTATTCCCTAATTTTTGCAGTGTCTCAATTGTCAGCATCAGGGCATCCAGGGCGAGGGCATCCGGTGTGGACGGAATCACCAATAGGTCGCATCCATCGGCAAGGGCTTCCAGGTCTTCATCTTCAGGCCGAGCTTGAGTGTCAATCACAATGTTTTGATACTTGGGGGCATATTTGGCGGCCTGCCTTTCATCGACCACCTTAAAAGGGAGTGATCCTCGTTTACCCCACCCAGTTGCACTGCGATTTGGATCGCCATCTATTAATAGCGTTTCTCCTTGAAGTGCCAAATAGGCCGAGAGATGAACTGCTGTTGTGGTTTTGCCTACCCCGCCTTTAAAACTGGCAACGGTAATAATCATACTTAGTTGTTTGAAAGTTTAAATAATTAACGATTCAGCAGTTTGATAAGCTAGTTATGTGAGTACGCATTCTAAGACCTTATCCTGTCTAGGTTTTGTTCCTTGATTATTTGCGTATGCATATCATTGACAATGTACCATGGTGCCCGGCTGTATTTTGTCCTCTAATTTTTTACTAGGGGTTTCAAGTTATGACTAAAAAATTACTAGGGGTTTAAGATGAAAGGCGATCGCTATTCTCCTGGCGCACTGCGAAGCGGATCTTCATGATGTGACTGTCAATCTCTAATTAGCTGGGAATATGTGGCCCACAGTTCCCTTAAAAGGGTGGTTATGCCAAAAAACCCTATTATTTAGACAAGATTAATGTGACATCTAGGATTGACCGAAAATATGATCGTTATCTACCACAATCCCGACTGTGGCACCTCAAGAAACGTTTTACAGTTGATTGAAGCGGCGGGTTATTTACCCCAGGTTATTGAGTATGTGAAGGAAGGTTGGACAAAACCCCAATTGTTGGGTTTATTTGCGGCGGCGGACTTAACTCCCCGTAGTGCTTTACGAACAACCAAGTCTCCTGCCGCTGAACTGAATCTCTTAGAAGAAACCGTCACGGATGCTCAAATATTGGATGCGATGGTGGAGTATCCGATTCTGGTAAACAGGCCCATTGTCTGTACCCCCAAGGGAGTCCGGCTCTGTCGTCCTAGTGAGGTGGTTTTAGATTTGTTGGATCATTGGCCTTCTGGCCCATTTGCCAAAGAAGATGGCGAACTGATAATAGATGAACGGGGAAATCGCGTTTACACCTAGATAGTTCCCTAAAACCTATGCAGGTTAAGAGTTTGATGAAATTACTAGGGGTTTGTGGAGTTGATGAAGGATGACCGTTATTCTCCCGACTGGAAAAATATAGCCATCACCAAAAAGCAGTCTGTTCATTGGGTCTGTGAATGGTGTGGGGTGCAATGCCTCAAACCTGGGGAGGGGAAGGGGTTATTGAAGGAGGAACGGTATCGACTCAGGATGGCGGTTCATCACTGTGATTATGATCCAGGTAATAACTCCCCTAGTAATTTGATGGCTGTATGCTCCCCCTGTCATCTTTATTACCACCGGAGGCAACAGGGGAATATAACACCAGGACAGCTAAAAATTACTATTAATTGACCACAGGACAAAAGCATGAACTGGTAGCAAATTTGCAACACCACTAAATTTCATCCTGATTTCATTTTGCTTTGCCAGACTGGAATTAGAGAAGGAATAGGAGGTAAGCATTCCCGTGGGTAATCAATTCTGGATATATGGGTTGGCAGGACTACTCCTCAGTGGTTCAGCGGCTGGGGTAACAGCGGTTTATCGCAATCAATCTCCACCGCAGATGATGGCCCAACAAGGCATGCACATGCAATGGACAGACCAAAGTTTTATCGAAATGATGACTCCCCACCATCAAGATGCCATTGATATGGCGGAGATGGCTCTACAAAAAGCCGAACATCCTGAACTCAAAAAGTTGGCACGGAATATTATCCGAGACCAGGAAAGGGAAATTAAAGAAATGAAAACCTGGTATCAGCAATGGTTTAAACGACCAGTGCCTGCTTTGTCGAGCCAGGGAATGATGGGAATGCACCAAGGTCACGGCATGATGGCGATGGATTTAGATGCTTTGGCCACCGCCCAAAACTTTGACCGGGAATTTATTCGTCAGATGATTCCCCACCATCAAATGGCAGTGATGATGGCTAGCAATTTAAAAACCAATACGGAACGGCCGGAGATGGATAAATTGATGGATGACATTATCCGCTCCCAAAGTGCGGAAATTAAGCAAATGAAGCAATGGTATCAAAACTGGTATGGCCAGTGAGGAAGCATGAGATTGTTGCTGGTGGAGGATGAACCTGATCTAGGAATGGTGCTGGAAAAAGCTCTCCGTCGCGAAAATTACGTAGTTGATTGGGTGCAGGACGGCAACCTAGCCTGGAGCTATTTAGACCAGGGTTGGGTGAACTATACGCTAGCTATTTTTGATTGGATGGTACCGGGGTTATCGGGGTTGGAATTGTGTCAAAAACTCCGGGGCCAAAGGAGTTCTTTACCGATTCTAATGCTGACAGCGAAGGATCAAATTGCAGACCGGGTTGAGGGTTTAGATGCAGGGGCCGATGATTATTTAATTAAGCCCTTCGGCATGGCGGAACTATTAGCCCGTTTACGTTCTTTGCAACGGCGATCGCCAGAATTGCAACCCCAGCAGTTACAGGTGGGGGACTGGCGATTAGATTATGGAACTTTTGTGGTAGTAACGCCAGATAAACAGCAAATTTCCCTAACGGCTAAAGAATTTCAGCTTTTAGAATATTTTATGAAGCATCCCCAACAAATTCTCAGTAGTGAACAAATTAAAAATCAACTGTGGGCGCTGTCGGCGGAATCCACCAGTAATGTTGTAGCGGCCCAGGTGCGTTTGCTCCGGCGAAAATTAGGGGAGTATAGCCATGGCAATCTCATTGAAACTGTGTATGGCTTAGGGTATCGTTTTCAGCCCCATCCAACCCATGCAGAACAATAGATTATTCAATCTATCCCGTTGGCGTTTAGCCAGTTATTACGCTGGGGTCATGGGACTTATTTTGGGTCTTTGTGGCCTAGCGGTCTATGAAATGACTTCCCAGGATCATTGGCGATCGCTGGATCAAGAATTAACCTCTTTAGCAGGAACCCTCCATGATGGACTGGAACCACTATTACAACAACCGGGGCAGTTAGAGCCCTCGGTTAAACAAATTTTGCCTAATCTTTGCTTAGGTACAGTAGCTTGCCCTAGGTCGCCTCAACGGAGGCATATTCTCAACGCAACCCAACAGCCGGGCTATTATGTCCGGTTTTTGGACTTAAACGGTCAATTATTAGCAACGGCAGGGGAAAATCCCCCAGGCTTAGCCTTTGAGCGGGAAACCACCCGTCAAAAACCATTAACGGATCAAAAAGGGAACCGCTATCACCAAGTTTCTTTGCTGTTAAAAACCACCACTGGTGAACCTTGGGGCTATTTAAAGGTGGGGCGCTCCTTGGTGGAATATGACCATCATTTGCACACGATCCAAGGCTTTTTAGTTTGGGGTTTACCCATTGTGATGATTGTGGTCGGTGGTGCTAGTTGGTGGTTAGCAGGCTTAGCCATGGAGCCGGTTTATCGTTCCTACCAACAAATCCAGCAGTTCACCGCTGATATTGCCCACGAATTACGTACACCGATTACGGCGATTCAGGCAACGTTGGAAACGACATTAAATGCAGAACCTAATGCTGAAGAAACCCATAGCACCTTGCAAACCTTAAAACGACAAAATTATCGTCTCAGCCATTTAATCCATGATTTATTACTCCTCTCCCGCATGGATTTAACAACAGTTAATCCGACCCAGTTTACCCTTTGTTGTCTCAATGATTTAGTTGAAGATTTAACCGAAGAATTTGCCAGTTTGGCGATCGCCGCTGGGGTATTGTTATCTGCGAAGTTAGACAATCAAGCAAATATCTGGGTCAGGGGAGAAGAAGAACAGCTTTATCGTTTGGTGGGTAATTTAATCAGTAATGCCATTCACTACACCCCAACGGGGGGCGAGGTAACCGTCATGCTTGAGACCGATAAACAGCAAGCCATCATCAAAGTCCAAGATACGGGCATTGGTATTGCTTCGGAGAATCAAAGCCGGGTTTTTGACCGTTTTTATCGGGTGGATACGGCCCGGTCTCGACAACGGGGAGGGGCAGGATTAGGCCTTGCCATTGCCCAGGCGATCGCCGTTAAGCATAGGGGGTCTTTAACGGTGGAGAGTGAATTGGGGCAAGGCAGTCTTTTCACCGTCCAGTTGCCCCTTGTTTCTGCACCGATAGTTCAGTCGTAATTCCATTTCATCTTGGTTTCATATTCCTGTGAAACACTAAGAACGTTGCGCTGTCGGAATTCTATGCAAAACCGGATCATTGTTCAGGGTTGGGCGTTCCCCCTGCTGTTAGGGTTGCTGGTAATGTCTCCCCAAGCGACCCTAGCCCATGCTGGCCATGGGGATGAATTCCACCAAAGTGAATCGGCTCAGTCTGCCCAGGGTATTTCCCTTGATGGGGACACTATTCGTCGCCTGGATATTCAGGTGGAGCCTTTACAACCCCGTTATCTAGATACGGGCATCAGGACAACGGGTCAGATTGAAACCCTACCGCAACAAAGGGTTGAGGTCACAACACCCGTGGGGGGAAAATTACTCGAGTTATTAGTGAATCCAGGGGAAAGCGTTACAGCCGGTCAACCCGTCGCCACTATGACCAGTGCCGAATTGGCAGAACTACGCACCACCGCCCAAGACCGTCGTAGCTCGGCGATCGCCGCTGTGGAAGAGGCCCAAGCTGATCTGGAGCTAGCTCGGGAAAATTACCGCCAACAACAACAGGTAGCCCAGAGTGAAATTGAAGAAGCCCGCCTTGCCAAGGAATTTGCCCAGGAGCGTTATGACCGAGACCGGGAACTGGAAGCCAATGGTGCCCTGCCCCGTCGTCAGTTTTTAGAATCAGAAGTGGCCTTAGCCCAAGCCCAGGCTAATTTAGTGAGAACCCAAAGTCGTTTACCGGTCAGTGAAGCCCAAGCTCAAATTAAGCGGGCCCAAGCTGCCTTAAGCGTGGCTCAAAAACAGGTCAAATTGAGCGAGGAAAACTATCAAACCCGTTTACAACAATTGGGGACTGATGCCCGCCCCGATGGCACCATTGTCATTAAAGCCCCCATCGATGGGATCGTTGTTGACCCCGCCACTACCCCAGAACATGAAATCAAGGTAGGAGAATCTCGCCAAGATGCAGGGGAGCCAATTTTTACCCTAATTAATAGTCAGCAAGTTCAAGTTTCAGCCAATATCTACGAGAAGGATCTAAACAAAATTCGCCGGGGCCAAGGAATTCGGGGCTGGGTGAGTAGTTCACCCGATAAAACTTTTAGGGGCAGGATTAATCAAATTGGCTCCGTGGTGGAAGGAGAAAATCGTATCGTTGCGGTGAAAGCAACCTTGGATAATCCCGATGGTCAACTGAAACCCGGCCTGTTTGTGGAGTTGGAAGTCCTAACTGACCGTACTTCGACCCCTGTGCTAGCAGTTCCTCAATCAGCCATTGTCAAAACCAATGATCAGCAAAATCTGGTGTTTGTGCAAAACGGCAATGTCTTTGAACCCATTACCGTTACCCTGGGGCAAGTTTCCGGGGATTGGGTGGAAATCACCGACGGTTTGTTTGCCGGGGATTTAGTGGTCAGCCAACGGGCCAGTCAGCTCTATGCCCAATCTTTGCGGGCTAAACCAGCAGAAAAAATAGAAGAGACTGAAGAATCTACAGAAATAACTGCATCTACCTTTACATTGCCTGGAGCACCGCCATGGCTTTTACCCCTGGGGGGAACCGTTATGGCCGCTGGATTATTTTGGGCCGGTAGCCTGTGGGGAAAACGCCAACAAAGTCAGCAGTTGCGGGAGCCTAGCTTAACGTCTAGCCCAGAGGAACCATCCCTGGAAGTTGAAAAAGTCCTGATTGAAACCCCATCCCACCAGGATTTCCCCTAAATAATCTGAATCGCTCAAGTCATCTATTTACCCTTGCTATTTACCTAGAAAATGCTTAATGCCATCCTCAAATGGTCGATCGCCCAACGTTGGCTAGTGGTTATTGGGGCCGTGTTGGTGGCTATTTTAGGGAGCTACAACCTCACCCGGATGCCCCTAGATGTGTTTCCCCCCTTTGCCCCTCCCCAGGTGGAAATCCAAACGGAAGCCCCAGGCTTAGCACCGGAGGAAGTGGAAACTCTAATTACTCTGCCCATTGAAAGTGCGGTGAATGGCACCCCAGGGGTAGAAATGGTGCGGTCTTCCTCAGCGGTGGGCATTTCCGTGGTTAAGGCTATTTTTGCCGATAACACAGACATTTACCGAGCCAGACAATTGGTGACGGAACGGCTACAATCTGCCCGGAGTAAATTACCCAGCGGGGCAGAGGAACCACAAATTTCTCCTGTATCTTCTCCCATCAGCACCATTTTGATGTACGCCTTAACCGTGGAGGAGTCCCCGACAAACCCCCAGTCCAATTTGATGGAAGTGCGGCGGCGGGTTGACCGGGAAATCACCAATCAAATTTTGGCCGTACCGGGAGTTTCCCAAGTTGTTGCCTATGGCGGTGACGTTAAGCAATATCAAGTTTTAGTAGATCCGGCCCGCCTCAAAGGGTTTAATATTTCCCTCCAACAGGTGACCAAGGCGGTGGAAGAGGCCAATGTCAATGCGGCGGGGGGGTTTTTACTAACTGCCGACCAAGAAGACGTGATTCGAGGGTTGGGGCGCATCGAAAACCTATCCCAATTGGCGGATTCTGTGGTGACAGCTAGGGATGGGACACCGATTCTGCTCCGGGATGTGGCGGAAGTGACCATTGGCCCGGCCTTGATGAGGGGCGATGGCAGTGTGGATGGCCAACGGGCAGTGGTGCTGGTAATTGATAAACAACCCCAGGCCGATACCCCCACTGTGACCAAAGCGGTGGAAAGAACCATGGCAGAAGTAAAGGCCGCCCTCCCTGCCGGGGTCAATCTCCAGGTTACGTTTCGCCAAGAAAGTTTTATTGATGCGGCGATCGCCAATGTGCGGGATTCTTTGCGGGATGGCATTATCATCGTCGCTGTGGTGATGGTGGTGTTTCTGATGAATTGGCGCACTGCGATTATCACCCTCAGTGCCATTCCCCTCTCCATTCTCATTGGCATGATGATTTTAGGTTGGTTCGGTCAAGGTATTAACGCCATGACCCTAGGGGGATTAGCGGTGGCGATCGGTTCTGTGGTGGACGACTCCATTGTGGATATGGAAAATTGCTACCGGGGTCTCCGCAAAAATCAAGCTTTGGGTAATCCCAAGCATCCGTTTCAGGTGGTTTACGACACCTCTGTGGAAGTTCGTACCAGTGTGATTTTTTCCACAGTCATCATCGTTGTTGTCTTTGCCCCGATTTTTAGTCTGACGGGGGTAGAAGGGCGGATTTTTGCGCCTATGGGGGTGGCCTATTTATTGTCCATTTTGGCTTCGACCCTAGTGGCCATGACCCTTTCCCCAGCCCTCTGTGCCCTCCTATTAGCCCCCTGCCGTTTGCCCAGTGATGAAACTTGGTTAGCTCGCATTAGCCAAAAGATTTATCAGCCCTTATTAAAGTTCAGCACCCACCATCCCCGCTGGATTATTGGGGCGGCGATCGCCTTTTTTATCTTTTCCCTCAGCCTAGTACCGAGTATGGGACGGGTTTTTTTGCCGGAATTCCAGGAACAATCCTTGGTTAATGCCCTACTGCTCTATCCCGGAAGTTCCCTGGAAGCCACCAATCGGGTTGGTTTTGCCCTCCAGGATGCTCTCAAAGAAGATCCCCGCTTTAGCTCCGTACAATTACGTTCTGGCCGGGCCCCTGGGGATGCCGATGCCGGTGGGGTCAATTTAGGACATTTGGACGTAGAACTTAGTGACGCAGGGATGGCCGACCGGGAAGGGAGTATCGAAACCCTACGGGCTGAGTTTGACAAAATTCCTGGGGTAGCTCCCAACATTGGCGGTTTTATTTCCCACCGCATGGATGAGGTGTTATCGGGGGTCAGAAGTGCGATCGCCGTTAAAATTTTTGGCCCCGACTTAGAACAACTCCGCACCCTCGGGAAATCGGTGGAAACAGCCATGGCGGAGATTCCTGGGCTGGTGGATTTACAACTAGAACCCCAAGTCCCGGTGCGTCAGGTACAAATTCAGTTTGATCGCCTAGCGGCCGGGCGTTATGGGTTAACCGTTGGTCAACTTTCTGAGCTGGTAGAAACAGCATTGAATGGTAGAGTCGCCTCCCAAATTTTGCAGGATCAACAATTATTTGATCTGCTGGTTTGGCTGAAAGCAGATGCCCGCAATAACCTAGAAACCATTGGTAATTTGTTGGTGGATACTCCCAGCGGCACGAAAATTCCCCTAGCCCAAGTCGCTCAAATTAGTTATGGTACCGGCCCCAACACCATCAATCGAGAAAATGTTTCCCGGTTAATTGTGGCTTCTGCCAATGTTAAGGGCCGAGATTTGCGGTCTGTGGTCAACGATATTCAAGCCCAAGTAAAGGAAAAAATTTCTCTCCCCACGGGTTATTTCATCCAGTACGGTGGTCAGTTTGAATCGGAGGAACGGGCTAGTCAAAATCTTTTACTGTTTGGCTTGTTATCCATAGTTGTTATCACAATTTTGATGTATTTCGCGGTTAAATCCCTGGCCGCAACCTTAATGATTATGGTCAATCTTCCCTTGGCTTTGGCTGGAGGAATTTTGGCGATCGCCGTGACGGGGGGAGTTATTTCCGTTGCTTCTTTGGTGGGTTTTATAACTCTCTTTGGTGTGGCTGTCCGTAATGGCTTATTGCTGGTGGATAACTACAATCAAAAATTTGCCCTGGCATTGCCCTTGGCCCAGGTAGTCCAGGAAGGTTCCCAGGAACGATTAGTCGCCATTTTGATGACCGCCCTCACTTCCGCCCTTGGTATGCTTCCCCTGGCGATCGGGACTGGAGCCGGGAAGGAAATTCTCCAACCCCTGGCGATCGTCATTTTGGGGGGATTGTTTACCTCCACCGCTTTAACTCTACTGGTATTACCAGCTTTATATGCTCAATTTGGACGGTTTTTACGTCCATCGGCTAGCGTTACTACTCCAGCATCAACCCCCATTAATGTTCTGACAAAAGTTTAAATTTTAATTTATTTATGAAGTTCTCAATCCCCACCAATCCTGTTATCCTTCTACTCATAGTTTTTCTGCTCAATGCCTGTGGTAATCAAACTTCGCCAACAGATATTTCCGTTAGTCCGACCCCGACTCCTACCGTTTCTCCTACAGAAAATGTTGAGGAGAATAAAACTGAATCCCATGGAGGCCAGGGAGGACAGGTAATTGAAATGGGGGATTACCATTTAGAATTACTTTCCATTAAAGAAGCTGGCGGTTTCCATCTTGACTTTTACCTACAAAAAGGAGTTGACCATAGCCCCATTACTAATGCCATTGTGACCGGTAAAGTTCAATTACCCGATGGTACTCAACAAGACATTAACTTTAAATATAGCGATCAAGACAAACACTATACTGCCCTTCTTTCTACTCAGGTACCAGGGGATTATAAACTGGCGATTTTAAGTGATATTAACGGCGAAAAAGTCAATGGAAGATTCAGTTTTAGCTTTTGAAAAAAGCCATGGACATTAAGAAAATATCTGAGTTCGACTTTGTCCAAATTCCCTAAAACTCAAACGAGAGAGTGAAGGTTCTAGATGCATTGCTTTAAGATTTTCTTAACATTGCTGTCAAACAGTGACGCTTGAAAAGTCAGAAACATTACTCTGAAGGAACTTTAGAATAATCGCTAAGGTTTTTCAAATGGATAAAGTCAGGCTAGAGTAGGTCTTTCTTCATAAACTCTTGGTGATAAACCGAATTAGATGTACTAATGCTCTTAACCAGTATGGATCAAAACGAGTGGGTCATATTTGCAGAATTACAGCGTTCAGACTTTGAGTTGATTGTTTCAATCCTATCTGACCACTTCCCCCGTCTGGAATGGGGTTCACAGTGCGATGACTGGATTTGGATTTATCGCCGGGACTACAAGTTAGAGATTGACTCTTTTTCGTCCATGGAGCTGGAAGTGAAGGCCCAAAGGAAAGCCTATGGTTTAGCCCAGGAAGTTTTGTCCCTGTTGCCGCCTTCAGTATTTATTGACGTTTTTGAATGTCCCAAGTTGGATTTCACTCGCTGAAAACCCGATTAATAGACGTTTTGTTGACTATCACGATTTGTTAAGACTTTGCAACGGGTGATCTGATCCTGCGTTAGCATTCCGTCATACAGTAGAAACCTATCGTCAGTTATGGAAAGTAGGCGATTATCTATCCGGGTTCCAGATCCATTACTCAATCAGTTGGAGTCTTACCTTGACCAGCAGGGTTTAACGGTGACCGAGGGAGTTTTAGCCGCCATTGCTTCCTATGTTGGGGATAACGATAGGTTGCCGCTGGTGGAGAGGGTTAGTCGGATTGAGAAACGGTTGGCGATATTGGAAGGGAAGGGTTAAACGTCCATGTCTTCAATCTATGACAATTGTGATTTTCCTCTACTGCCAGAGCTTAAGCATTGTCTAAAGGAAGGTTATCGTTCGGATTTTTGTGTTGGCTACTTTAACCTGCGTGGTTGGCGAGAGTTAGAGGATGAAGTCGAGCAATTTACTGCCGGGAAAGGTCAAAATTGTCGTTTACTGGTGGGGATGCAGAGGCCGCCTAACGATGAACTTAGGCGTAGTTTATCTATTACGAAGCGTGCAAATCAGCGGATGTCGAACGAACAGGCAAATAAGTTGAAAAAGATTATGGCTCATGAGTTTCGAGAGCAGTTAACCTATGGCGTTCCTACTGCAAGGGATGAAGCAAGTCTCAAACGATTAAAAGCGCAATTGCAAGCTGAAAAACTAGAAGTTAAACTATTTTTACGTCATCTACTCCATGCCAAGCTTTATCTAATCCATCGAGAAGATAAAATTACACCTCGCATTGGTTATGTGGGTAGTAGTAATCTGACTTTCTCTGGTTTGAGTGGTCAGGGTGAACTGAATGTTGAAGTCACAGACCGAGACGATACAAAGAAGTTAGAAGAGTGGTTTATTGAACGATGGGAGGATAATTTTTCTCTCGATATTTCTCAAGACTTGATTAAGGTGATTGATGAAAGTTGGGCTGGAAAGCAACTACCTCCTTTTTATATTTATCTCAAGATGGCTTATCATCTGTCGCAGGAAGCACGGGATGGTTTGAGTCGATATCAAGCTCCGAAAAATTTTGGTTTGTTGGAATTTCAAGAGCAGGCTGTACGGGTAGCGATGCAGCATATCGATAAGCGCAATGGAGTGGTGATCGGTGATGTGGTTGGTCTAGGGAAAACGTTAGTGGGAACGGCGATCGCCCATGTGTGTGAAGAGGAATATGGGACGAGTACATTAATTATTTGTCCGAAGAATCTTGAATCAATGTGGCAAGGCTATGTTGATCGCTATGGCCTGCGGGGTAAGGTTGTCCCGATTAGCCAAGTGGAACAAAGATTGCCAGAAGTGCCTGCCCGGTTTCGTTTGGTACTGATTGATGAGAGTCATAACCTACGTAACCGTGAAGGAAAACGATATCAGGCGATTAAAGAATACATAGAGCAGAGTGGCAGTCGTTGTATTCTGTTGACGGCAACCCCCTACAACAAAGGTTATTTGGATTTATCGTCTCAGTTGCGTTTATTTTTGAGGGCTGAAGCAGACATCGGCATTAAACCAGAAGCCCACATCCGTAATTTGGGTGGTGAAATGCAATTTTTACGGAAACATAATGCAACCCCAGTACGATCATTGATGGCATTTGAGCATAGTGATGAGCCGGAAGATTGGCAACAATTAATGAGTCGCTATATGGTGCGCCGGACAAGGGGTTTTATTAAAAAGACCTATGCTAAAGAAGACGAGCGAGGTTATTACTTAGAGTTTCCCAATAGTGATCGCTTTTATTTCCCGAAACGTTGCCCAAGGACTGTTAAGTTTAGTACAAGTGATGAAAAAGACCCCTATGCGAGGTTATACGGCGATCGCGTGGTGGATATTATCAATAGCCTAAATTTACCTCGTTATGGCTTAGGGAATTATTTGATTCCGTCGCCCGGTAATCAAAAGAAAAAACATAAGAAATCCCTCGGTCAGATGAGCTTGGCAACGGGATTTGAGCATTTGGATGTCACCGAGGCAGAGCGAAAAATTCTGGCAAATCTTTCCCATGCTGGTCAGCGGTTAATGGGCTTCTGTCGCACCAATTTATTTAAACGTCTAGAAAGCAGTGGTGCAGCTTTTATTCAGTCTATCGATCGCCATATTTTAAGGAATTATGTCTATCTCCATGCGATTGCCAATAATTTACCGATTCCAATTGGCACCCAGGATGCGGCTTTGTTGGATGGGACAACGGACGAAGATCAGGATTCTTTGTTAGGTCAGGATTGGGAAACGGCAACGGATACAGAGGACAGCTTTGATGAGGATCGGCTAACCCCCGGTGCAGAATTCAAACAACGGGCAGTTGCAATTTATGAGCTTTACCAAAATCAGTACCAGCGGCGATTTAAGTGGATTCGTCCTGATTTATTTACGCCGGAACTGGCTGATAATCTAGAACAGGATGCGAAATCTTTAATCAATATCCTGAAAATTTCAGGCCGTTGGAATGCGGATGAAGATGGCAAACTGCAATCTTTAATTCGTTTACTAACTGAAGAACATCCAGACGAGAAAATTTTGATTTTTACGCAATTTGCGGATACAGCGAGATATTTGGCTCAGGCTTTAGAAACGGCAGGGATTACCAATATTGGTTTGGCAACGGGAAATTCTCAGATAGACCCAACGATACTTGCCCAGCGTTTTAGTCCGAGGAGTAATGGTAAGGCGATCTCGCAGAGAGCCGTTGCCGCTGAGGATCAGTTAAGGATATTGGTGGCGACGGATGTGCTTAGTGAGGGTCAAAATCTACAGGACGCAGGGATTATTCTGAATTACGATTTGCCTTGGGCGATTATTCGTTTGATTCAGCGGGCGGGTCGTGTGGATCGTATTGGCCAGGAAGCAGATGAAATTTTCTGTTATTCGTTTCTGCCAGCGGAGGGGGTAGAGCAATTAATTAATCTACGGGGTCGGTTACGCGATCGCCTGAAGGAAAATCAGGAAGTAGTGGGTACTGATGAAGCATTTTTTGAGGACGATGAAGAGCGGGAAGTTCTGCTAAATCTTTACAATGAAAAATCGAATATTCTTGATGAGGATGACGACGAGGGAGAAGTGGATTTAACGTCGGAAGCTCTGCAAATTTGGCAGACGGCCATTGATGCAAATCCTAAGCTAAAACGTATTATTGAAGATCTGCCGGATGTAGTGTTTTCTACTCGTCACCATGGGCCGAGTGTTTTGGAACCAGAGGGGGTTTTGCTTTATCTCAGAACTGCTGAGGGTACGGATGCGCTGGCATGGGTGGATAAGCAGGGCCATAGTGTGACCCAATCTCAAATGCGAATTTTACGAATGGCGGGTTGTAATTTAAACACCCCAGCTCTAGACCGTCATCCTGAACATCATAATTTAGTACAAAAGGCGGCTCAGATTGTGACTGATCAGACGAAAAAAGTTGCTGGCACAATGGGCAGTCGGCGAGGAGCAAGGGCAAGAACCTACGATCATCTTATGTCCTATTGCCAGTATGTGCAGGAAAAGACACCAATTTTAGCCCAGGGTCAGGACTGGGAAAATTTAGTCAAAGCCATTGAAATGATACATAACTATCCCCTTAAGCAAAATGCGATCGCCTCCCTAAACCGTGAACTAAAGGCGGGTATTTCTGATGAAGATTTAGCGCAAAAAGTAACTTATCTTATGGAGCATGATGCGTTGTGTGTGGTGACTGCTGATGGAGAATTTGAGGGGGCAAAGGTGATTTGCTCGCTGGGATTATTTCAACGTTAAGATCAAACTATATTAACTGAGGAAAAATCAATGACAATAACAACACAAGCTCAAATTGTTGAAATGCTGGAACAGTTACCAGATGGTGCTTTAGATGAAGTGAAATCATTTTTAGCAGCATTACAAAATCGTTATCCTGCAAAACATGCCCCAAAGTTGAGTGAGGGCATGGCTTATATTGAGCAAGTTCGGGGAAAAATGCAGTGTGATATGACCACCGATGAAATTATGGCGCTGACAAGGGGTGAGGATGATTAAAGTTTTGGTAGATAGCAATGTCTTAATTGATGTCTTTTCGGACGATTCTACTTGGTTTACTTGGTCACATCAACAGATTGCTTATTTTATTGATCGGTCTGAAACATATCGGCTTGTGATTAACCCTGTTATTTATGCGGAAGTATCCGTTGGGATTGAGTCTACTGAAAAGCTTGATCAACTTTTATTGCCAAAATACTACGACAGAGAATCTTTGCCCTATGAAGCGGCATTTCTAGCAGGAAAGGCTTTTCTGCAATATCGACGCAGTGGGGGAACAAGGCGATCGCCGTTACCGGATTTTTATATCGGGGCCCATGCTCTGACGGCAGGTTATCGGCTTCTGAGTCGTGACAATAAGCGTTACCAAACCTATTTTCCTGATCTTGATCTCATCGCACCTTAAAAGATTTTTTTATGAAATTGAACCGTACAAGTACCCAAAAATATCTTAAGAATTTTGATTTTGAATCTCTTTTTATCGAAGAATTAGGTTGGGATACAACCGACCCAATAGCATTGCCGTTAGAAATTGATGAGGCTATTTTTGAAGCGATTGCCATTGCCCAGAAGCGTGGTTTTACGGCGTATTATTGTTCCACTACTGAGATTCCAGAGCGAAAGGTTAGGTTGGCTCTTGATCGTCAATTATCGGATTATTCTAAATCTCACTTATTAATTTTTGGGGATGAAGCGCAAACAGGACAGGTTTGGCTATGGGTGAGGCAGGAACTTGGAAAACCTTTAGCTCCTAAATTTGAACAATATCGGATTGGTCAATCGCCAGAACGGCTTTTACAGAAATTAGAAGCTTTGGCGATCACCTTTGAAGAGGAAGAATGTTTAACCCTTGTTGAAGTTAATCGGCGTGTTAAAAAAGCGTTTGATGTTGAGAAAACAACGAAGAAATTTTATACAGAGTTTGAAAAGCAGCATAAGCAATTCCTGAAATATATTGACGGTATTAATAATGATTTTGACAGGAGTTGGTATGCTTCTTTAATGCTAAATCGCTTGATGTTTGTTTATTTCATTCAACGAAAAGGATTTTTAAATAGAGATATTGATTATTTACAAAATCGTTTGAAATTGTGTCAAGAGAAATTTGGTAATGATGAGTTTTATTCATTCTATCGGTATTTTCTTATGCAAATATTCCATGAGGGCCTAGGCAAATCAGATCGTAATCAAGAGTTAGATAAATTACTTGGTAATATTCCCTATCTCAATGGTGGTTTTTTTGATGTTCATCAGTTAGAGATTAAATATGAAAATATCCAAATTCCTGATGATGCTTTTGAACAATTATTTGTCTTTTTTGGTAACTGGGATTGGCATTTAGATAATCGTATTACTAAGAATCAGAATGAAATTAATCCTGATATTCTAGGTTATATCTTTGAGAAGTATATTAACCAGAAGCAAATGGGGGCTTACTATACGAAGGAAGATATTACAGAATACATTAGTAAAAATACAATTATTCCTTTTCTATTTGATGCGACGAAGAAGGAATGTGAGGTCACTTTTCGTGCCGATGGGGAAATTTGGTCGCTACTGAAAGAAAACCCAAATCGATATATTTATGATGCGGTTCTAAAAGGTGTTGATGTAGATTTACCGCTAGAAATTGCAGCAGGAATTAATGATGTTTCTCAGCGGCAAGATTGGAATCAATCAGCATCAGACGAATTTGCTCTACCAACTGAAACTTGGCGTGAACATATTGTCCGTCGTCAGCGTTGTTTGGATATTCGGGAAAAACTCAAATCCGGCGAAATGACTAGCATCAATGATCTAATTACCTATAATCTCAATATTCGTCAGTTTGCTCAGGATGTGATTACGGGTTGTGAGGGGTCTGATTTTCTCTTAGCTTTTTATCGGGTGATCGCCTCTGTGTCTGTGCTTGACCCGACCTGTGGTTCTGGGGCGTTTTTGTTTGCGGCGTTAGAAATCCTCGAACCGCTCTATTCTGGTTGTTTGGGAAGGATGCGGGGTTTTGTTGAGGAGGATGATCGTCGGATTCGAGGGACAGATCATAAGCCGAGATATGCTGAATTTCGGGAAATTCTTGCTGAAGTGGAAAAACACCCGAATAAACAGTATTTTGTGCTGAAATCTATCATGTTGAATAACCTCTATGGTGTGGACATTATGGATGAGGCGACGGAGATTTGTAAGTTACGTTTATTTCTAAAGTTGGTTGCTCAGGTTGAACCTAATCCCAAGGCTAAAAATTTAGGTTTAGAGCCTTTACCAGATATTGATTTTAATATTCGGGCGGGTAATACTTTGGTAGGTTTTACATCACGGAATGAGGTTTATCAGTCGATGACTCGTGATGCAACTGGACAAACTAAGTTGTTATTTGATGATAGTTTCTTAAAACGGATTGAACAGGGAGCTATCGCTGTTGATCAGGAGTTTAAGAGGTTTAAGTTTCTACAGACTGAAACTGAGGTAGATGGTCGAGTTTTAGCTGAGGCAAAGGCTCACTTAAATCGATGTCTTGAAGAACTACGAACCGAATTAGACCGATATCTAGCAGAAGAGTATGAGCTAGGTTTATCGAAAAAAGAAAAAGCTTTTCAAGAGTGGAAAGAAAGTCATCAGCCTTTTCATTGGTTTGTAGAGTTTTACGGAATTATTCATTCTGGTGGTTTTGATGTCATTATTGGCAATCCGCCTTATGTGGAATATAGCAAAATTAAGAAGGAATACACTATTAAGGGATATCAAACAGAAAGTTGTGGAAATTTATATGCTTATTCTATGGAACGAGCTTCCAGTATATTAAAATTATCAGGTCATATAGGCTTTATCATTCCAGTTGCTTCAGTCTGTACGGATGGTTATTTACCTTTGCGGAATATCTTAGTAACAAATGGGGATCTAGTTATCAGTAATTTTAATGATCGTCCAAGTAAATTATTTGATGGTATTGAACATATTAGATTATCAATAATTCTCTGGAAAAAGCAGAAACTTACTTCACATTCTATATTCACAACTAGATATAATAAATGGCAAGCAGTCGAACGTTCAATTCTATTTAATTGTCTTACATACAGTAATACAAAACAATTTATTAAGGATGGTTCTATCTCTAAGGTAGCAACTAAAATCGAAAAAAGTATTTTAAAAAAAGTGACATCACAGAAAAAATATTTGGATCTATATATTGACAAAACAGGGACATATCAAATTTTTTATACTCGAAAGTTAAGCGGATTTGTTCAAATATTAGATTTTATTCCTGAAATCTATGATAATAACAATCAAAAACGCGATCCATCTGAGTTGAAGAATTTATCCTTTTCTACAAAGGAAATAAGAGATGCATTTCTAGTTCTTCTTAATTCCAATTTGTTTTACTGGTTCTTAACCATATATTCTGATTGTAGAAATCTAAACAAACGAGAAATTGCTTCGATTGCTCTGGATTTTGAGAATTTGTCTAAGTCCTTACATCAACCTTTATCGGATCTATCAGTAGCTCTTATGGATGACTTTAAAAGTAATTCTAAGCTACTTGAGATGAGCTATAAGAAGCTTGGGAAAATGAAAATTCAATGTATTTATCCAAAATTTTCAAAGCCAATCATTGATGAAATTGATCGTGTATTAGCTAAACATTATGGCTTCACTGATGAAGAACTAGATTTTATTATTAACTATGATATTAAATATCGTATGGGTCGTGATCTTGAGGACTAGAATATGAAAAGAGATATGGAATTAATCAAGAAAATTTTGCTTGCTGTAGAAGAAAAAAATACTTTTTATGAACCTTTTTCTTCTTCCGAACTTGGTATTCAAGGATATGAAGATGCAGAGTTAGTTTACCATCTCAAGCTTGCTCATGAAGCTGGACTTATTGAAATCATGGGAAATAAACCAGTTCAAACTATGGGGGAAACTCCCCAATACTTTGTCAAATCTTTAACATGGGAAGGGCATGAATTTCTCGAAGCCAGTAAGAATCCTACAGTCTGGAATAAAGTTATAAAAACAATGCAGGATAAAGGCGTAGGCATGGGGTTTGATATTTTGAAAGGATTACTATTGCAGGAAACTATTCATTTAGTTGGTTTGAAATAAACTCATTTGAATCAATTGGTGAGAAATTCAAAATTCAAATATTAATATGGAAAAATTTAAAGTCGGTAACACCATTTCAATTTTCTTAACCTCAAAATTTGAGTATTATTTATTATGCCGAGAATCAGCACACCACTGAGTGACACCTCGCTTAATCCAGAAGTGACATTGACAATGGTTTAACTGTCGAACCGAAGGATGTAATGTTGGACGATTTAACCAATCACAATCAACGCGCCATGAAGGATGCTGGTTTTTATTAAGAGACAGTAAAATCAGTTCACCACAACCACTCGGACAACGAAAACAAGCCCATTTTTTGTGATTTCTGTCACCAACAATTACCACTTCCCCCGACATAATCTCCTCTGGTGCAGGATGAAAATTCACCATCCGACTAGTTAACTCAGACTTTTTAAGAAAACCTAACTTAACCAAAAACCACCGCATGATTGAATGCCGTGAAACCAACTTAAACCATACCCAAAAACGGTTCAACATCCCCTTTCCCCCATAACTTATCAGTACTACATAATGGGCAATTTACATCTGCACTAGCCCCCAATTGTCGATCTTCCCGAAGATGATATTTTTTCACGCGGTTGGCGATAGCCCCATTTTTCCCCCGAAATCCCTGTAACCGATGAACTAACTCTTGAATCGCCATATTGGCAACGTCAGTCGTAAACAGAACCACCGCAGGACTAGGATTCCCTTCACCAATCACATAAGCCTCCTCCTTACGCCGTTTGTACTCCTCCGGTTGCTCCCGCTTCAGCGATTCTCCAAAAGCCTGTTCTGGGTTAATAATTTCCCGACACAATAAACAAGTATTCGGTGGAATTAAAGTTGTCACCCGACCATCAAGAGCTTGCATTCTCAAAGTTTCAGAACGATCAACCTCAATCGCTAAACCCACATCAAATATTGGCGTGAGGTAATAATAAGCAAAACGGTTGAGCAATAGCCGACCCGCATGATCATCAGTACAACCAAAAATAATGTCACAGGTTTTCAACGCATCTTGGCACATTGGATCATTAATCCATGCCCGATAAGTTCTGACCTCAACACCAATACCCAAATCAGTCAGCGATCGCCTAATAACCTCCACCTTAGGCAGACCCTCCTGAGCATCATTGAACGTTGCACCATGCAGGCGATTCAAGTTCGTAAATTCAACGATATCTTGGTCAAATAAGGCAATCTGGCGCACCCCTAGTTTGGGCAGCAACATGGCAACGGCACTACCCGTCCCACCACAGCCGACGATACCTATTCTTAAAGTTGATAAATCCTGAGTTAGAGCCTCACCAAAAGCCAAAGCCTGTCGCTGGAAAATTGGAGAACTGATACCGTTTCCTCTCTCTGGATAATGCAGTTGGAGGCGATCGCCCACACACATAATCAGATCGAGAGGTTGATACTCCTTCGGATTGAACCAGCATCGCCCCACTAGATCACCATCGGCAGTCAAGATAAGACTGAGCAGTTTGGTGTCCTGACCATTACGATTCTGAGCAAGCTGAACTAAATCCGGTTCATTAACATCATCTTGTTCCGAGAATCTAGCCCCATTTTTGCCATGAGTATGGATAATTGCAACAGTCAAATTTTTCTGCTGTGCCAGCTTCAGCACCCGCACAAAAGAATCTGTAGACCACGTAATGTGCTGAGGAGAATGGGAAACAATCTCATTGTCAGGAATGGGAATGACCTCAACGGACAAATATTTTTTTCGCGGCATACTAGTCCATGGATCTGCCTGAATGGAAACCTCACCACAGATTAAATACGCTGCCTTTTCCTTCCCATCACTGTGCCATAAACTTTTCCTTAGCTCTTGAAGATGAGACTCCCGAAGAGTCAAACTAATTTGATTGTTCATGCCGCCACCTCCAAAGCATGTTCAACACGTTTCAGCATTGTCCAAATACCATCAACCCCCCGTCGCCACTCTCGCTCATGCCGCGACCACCGTTGCCATGACCGTCCATTAAATTGTTGCCGTGCTTCGGTAGCCCGTGGGGGACGATTTCCCTGAACCAACTTGACCGCAGGTTCGAGATAAAACATGTCAGGCACAATGTCAGGGTAGCCATTGGGCAGAAGGATGAGTAAATCCACTTCAGAAACATCGTATTTCTGGTTTGGAAGCGGAAATTTAGAAAAAATCAGTCCTTTACGACTCCCCTCGGTGATTTCCTCATAGGTATAATCCTTATTCGCCAGATATTGGCGATCGCTCTCAGGTAAAAAAGTCATCACTTAGCCCTCCGTTGTTGTTTTCTTGCCAGTGAAAAAACGCTCAACACCCGGAGCCTCTAAATTTACCGTTTCATGATCAGCAATCGGACGATCCTCACCTCCTCTGACTTCTAACCAGACCCCATAAGCTTGTGGGCTAACTTGTGCCAGTTGTTTTAACTTCAGTCCGCTGATCAATGGAATTCCCCATTCAAATCGTCGTCCATCAATCACAAAACGGAATGAGCGATCGCTACGAAAAGTTATAAAACGCTCAATTCCTGTTTGTCTGAGATCAACAGTTTCATCAAGGCGAATCTCTTCAAGTTGACCACTGGGCAATAGATAGAACACCAGAAATTCATCTGCGGGTCTTTTTTGAGCGATTTCCAGAATCTGTCGTCCCGTAGGAACAGGGTCAGGAATCATTAACTGTTGCTGATCGACTTGAATTCTGAATTGCTGTGCATTTACCACCACTTTATCCCTCTGTTGCTAAGTAGATTTCTGATTGCAATATAGCAATTATTTCTGATTGTTGCACAAGTGATTTAAAATTGCAAATGTGAAACTGAGGTCAAAATGAAAAAAGTAGGATTTGATATCACTTCCTTCTACGCAGCATTAGATGGTCAAAGGCAGTCTAAGCAACTGACATGGAAAAAGGTTGCCGAGCAGTCGGGGGTAAGTGCATCAACACTTACTCGTATGGCCCAAGGGCGTAGACCAGATGTTGATAGCTTGGCTGCATTGCTTAACTGGTCTGGCCTAAAAGCTGAAATGTTTGTCGAATCTAATCAAGAAAGTCAAACCGTGTCAGAGCCGCTTGCTCAAATTACTGCATATCTAAGGGCAGATCCCCATCTAACGCCTGAAGGTGCGGAGGCTCTTGCGGCTATTGTCAAGGCAGGCTATGAACGTTTAAGAAAAGATTCTAATTAATAGTCATGGCAAGACGAAAGCAACCAAAATATCGGTATGGCTTTAAGAGTGAAGCCAATGGTTATGCTCGCGAATTTCGTGAAGAATTGGGATTGAAGCCAATCGACCCATTATGTCCATGGTCATTAGCAGATTATTTGGCAATTCCAGTAGAACCCTTATCTGCTTACAAAGATATGATTCCAAAATCTGTTGAATACTATCGCAATGGTAAAGCGGACGGTTTTTCGGCAATTACAATAATTGATGGCTATAAACGTCTTATCATTCACAATGATGCCCATCATCCTCGACGACAAGCCGCAAACATAGCCCATGAACTTAGCCATGGGATTTTGGGTCACATGCCTCAACCTGTTTTGGATGAAAATGGATGTAGGCACTTTAACCAACAAGAAGAAGATGAAGCTGAGTGGCTGGGACCTGCATTACTAATTTCAGAAGAAGCTGCACTACACATTGTTAAAACAGGTATGGATATAAATGATGCTGTCAGACATTATGGGGTTAGCAAAAATATAGTTCAAATGCGAATCAATGTAACTGGTGCAAAGAATCGAGTTGCACGTATGTCTGACACTAATCCAAGTTAATAAACTTGATATTTACTGAAAAGTGACCGCCATCATAACTTCACCAACCTTTTATAACTGCAAACCACATACGTTCGGATCTACGAATTTCCTATATCCACAACTTTGAATTTATAGAAGGTAATGGTTTTATTTTTCTACTCTAATTGTGGAATTATAGCATTGTCACTGGACTTCATTCAGCTTTATCTTGAAAATACAGCGGTTACGGCATCCAACTGGCACAGCAAAACCCTTGTAAAATAAGCGTTGTAGCTATTTGAGACGTATCAGGCCGATTAGAAATTCGCTGTATATTAGTTTCGAAGGTATTAAATCAGTAAAATTAGGCATTTAGTTACTAAAAACCAATGAGACGTTATCGTTATCGATCGCCAAAGTCAAAACAGATAACCACAGGGGTTTTCGTAGTAGTTGCCATGATTTTATTTCAGGGCAAAGATTCGCTCTACTATCACAACGGCAACGGTGGCGATGATTGGAAAATTGGCTCACCCCAGACCCATGTATTCAATGCTCATCAGACTCGTTCCCTAGAAGACCTTCAAATCCAAGCCCTTACCCTGGTCAACCGCGATCGCCAACTGAATAACCTCCCGCTCCTGGTGGCAGACCCCTTGATTACCAAAACCGCCCAAGGTCATGCGGAAGATATGGCCAAAAGGAATTTTTATGGTCACGATACCCCTGAAGGGAAGTCCCCCACCGACCGTTATCAAGCTCTGGGCGGCAAGGGGGGAGTTGGCGAAAATATTGTGGTCTTACCCGGCTCTCCCTATTTCTCTCTCAACTATGGGTTAGTAGAAAGGTTTCAGAAAAGTTGGATGTATTCGGAAGGACATCGCAAAAATCTATTGACCCCCAACTACACTAAGTTTGGCTATGGCATTGCCACCAATCCTAGAACAGCTAAAGTCTATGCTGTTCAAAATTTTCAATGACTGGTGTGGGTCAAAAACTAATTCAACTTTAAAACGAGATTGTAGATAAGGCCTGCTCCTTCTCCTGTTCAGAAACCTCCAGATAATGGGACAACACATTCAAATTCTTGTGACCACTAATTTTCTGGATAACCCGCAGATTAATTCCCTTCCGACACATCATCGTTAACGCAGTGCGGCGAAAAGAATGGGTTGATACCCCCCTCACTCCAATCCTGTCAGTGGCGGCCTTCAATATTTTATGGGCCATGGAAGGATGAAGGTGTGACCCCACTCTTTTCCCCCGAAATACATAGGACGATGGAAATCTAACAGATCGTTGAGCTTGTCGGTAGTCATCAAATAAAACTTGCAACGCCAGGGAAATGGCCACAGTGCGACTGGACTTGGTTTTAGTTTTTTCAATGCGGAAAGTCATGGCATCAGTGGTGACATCAGCCCAAGCCAGAGAACAAGTTTCCCCAATCCGACAACCAGTGTAAAGACAAATGCCAAACAACAGGCGATCTCTGGGAGTCAGCAACCCGATAGTGAACAGGTCGTGTAATTCCTGCTCAGTTAATACCTTTGCCTGCCCCTGACGGTTAATTTTCATTCAATAAAATGATGAAAATATTGAATAGCTCCCACAACCCTAATTCTATCGTGGAATTTTTCCGACTCTCCATCCCCGAACATAAATTATTGCCAATTATTCTCAGTTGATGAATCTTGAAAACTACTACCATCGCCAAAATCGTCTGTTATCCCTTTTTGCTTGGCAAAATGATGCAGATAACCTGAAAAATCAAATGTGAGGGTTACAGGCGATTCTCAAGAGTGTAATTTGTACTGTTTTGGGGTAGCTCGATAAATCATATCGGTTATTGGCGATCGCCTTTCCTAGCTCCAAAGATTCATAATTTCACGTTGCTAGAGCTATTTGCTCTGAATCCTTCATGGAAGGTAACATCACCCTGGGGATAATGACTGTCAAACGAAAGAGCAAAAAATACCTCATCGGGAACCCCTTCGAGAGCAAGCCCCGCCACATTCTTAAATCCAAATTTTTTGTAGTATTCTGGGTGTCCGACAAGGCAACAGCCCTTGGCTCCTAAGCCCTTCAACTGTGACAGTCCTTCCTGAATAAGAGCTTTACCAATCCCCCTACGCTGGTATAGGGGTAACACGGAGACCGGGCCGAGTCCATACCAGTTTTTTGTGCCGTCCGAGATGGCCACAGGGGAAAATGCAATATGTCCCACAACACGACTATTCACTTCTGCAACCAATGACAGGGTTAAAGCACCTGCGGAACGAAGAGCTTCGATGATGAACTGCTCTGTGTGGTTACTAATCTCTAGGGGCGCGAAGGCCGCAATAGTCACTTCAGTAATGAGAACGGCATCGTCCTTTCTCTCATCCCTTATCAAAATTTCTTGTCCTGTCATAGGAATCCTATTTATTCAAAGACAACTAGGGAACTAGGTTTCTGGGTTGTTGATGAGTCGGTCTATTTGTTCATAGATGGAGGGAGTTAAAGGCTCTCCCTTTCTGCTTTTAGGGTAGCGGATCAGAGTCCGAAAAAGAACTATCAGTCCACTGCTGGAATTTGCTGAAGCCAATGGAAAAATTTTCAGACTATGGATAAAGGGTAAGGTGAAGAACTTTCCTTGTGGATGTCCGCCCATGGCACCGGAAACATCAAAAAGTTAACCTCCATATTGGTCAAGAGTTGGTAGAGATCGCCAGGTTAGAAACCCCTAGTAAAAATTATTGGGGTTGATTTATCTGGACAAAATTTCCTATCTTCATTGGTAAATATCGCTACATTTTAGACCGTACTTAATAGCATCCCCAATAATCAACTCAGCAGTTAATCAAGGTTGTCAAAGCATTAGTGGATAAATCAGCAAAGCTTTAAAGAAAGTTAAATTTTTCAATATTTGTGGTCATTTTTATTTAGCTATTGGACAATATAAATTATTAATTTTAAGGAGTTCATCATGGATTTTAATCCCAATGAGTGGCCTACCCATAAACAAGGTGAGGTTGTCCGCCAACTAATACTAGAGGCGTTGGACAGTCCAAAGACCAAGGAAGAATTGTCCAGTTTGTGCAACAAGAGCGTTAGACAAATCACTAGACATTTACACCGTTTGTCCAGCGAAAACAAGATTTTGTCCACTGGAAAAGGGCAATTTGTCCGGCGGATTGCCGCTGGATTTTTACTCCTTTACGTTGGACAAATTTAGGTTCAGCGTTGGACAGCATTGGACTTGACAGAAAAAAATTGTCATATAGAATCCCCTAAACGACAAGTTCCACAAAAAAATATTTGGGAGATTAAGAAAATGTCCATCGCTGGAAAATCCAAAGGTGACGTTGTACAACAATTGGAAAAATCCTACGGGGTAGCCCGGACAACGGTGTTCAATCGGCTGAAATATTTAGGCTATTCGTTGGACAAAGTTGATGATTTGTTCAGTTTGTCCAATGAACAAATGGCTGAACTCGATAAACTTCATCGCTGGATAAGTGATGGGGGCAAAATGGCCGATTATCCCAAACCAGGGCAATTGACCATGATCACTGATGAAGGAGAACTAGAACAATATGGGGAAGTGATTAATTTTGATGCCCTAGAAGGGGATGAGGAACTGGGTCACGCTGAGCTGATCCGGGCCGCCCAAAATCAAGCGGCGGGGATCTTAATTGCCCAGAATTTACTAACTGCTGAAATCCTGAAAAATCCCCAACATTTACCGGCGGATCTCCAAGCCCAGGTGGAGCAGTCTAAGGTGGCCATCGCCCCAAAGCCCCAGAACCCGTTAGTGATCGCTTCCCAATGGATTACGAAGGCGAAGGCTTACCAGAGCAACCAGAACCATGGTCAACTGGCGGCCTAGGAGATGAATGGGAGCTGGCCCCACCGGCCGGGGAAACCTGTTATCGGCAACCGGAGATGGATGGGCTACTCCATTCCCTTTATGCGGCTCGGTCGGTGTTGGTCACGTCGGGGGAAGGCATGGGCAAAACCTACTTGGTGCGGCAGGTGTGGGAAAGGCTGTTAGCGGACGGGGTGACGTGCCAATACTTTGAACCAGCTACCCCCAAAACCCTGCTGATGGCGATCGCCGCCATGGCTGGGGTGGACAGCAAAAACCTGGAGGGCAGGAGCAAAACGGTGGAAGTCTTAAAGCAGGAATTGATCCAATGGTTCAGCGTTAACCGGGCGGTGTTGATCTTCGACGATGCCCATTATCTGGAAGTCAAATTTCGGCTTTGGCTCAAAAAACTGAAGGACGTGGGGGTTCCCATGCTGTTGGCGGCCACTAATCCCCCCCGCACTGACTTGTTTATCTATGTGCCTCGCATTGAACTCAAGCCCCTGGCGGAATACCAGATCCGAGACTTGATGGAAAAAGAGGCCATTTCCCTGGGGTCGGGACTAAAGCCAAACCAGATTGCCAAACTGCAAAGCCGAGCTGGGGGTAATCCCATGTTGGCTAAGCGGGCCATCGAGGAAGGTTTTTTGGGCATCCAAAACGAAGCGGGCGACCACGGCAGATACTTTGACATCACCCCGTTATTGCTCCTGGTGGGCATTGTCTTTATTTGCTATCGGTTCATTGGTTTGGGCACCGGCAATCAATCCCTCTATATCTTGGCTGGCATTGGTGGGGCCATATTCCTAGGGGTGGCAAGACTTTCCTATTACCTACCGAAGGAATCACGGAGGATCACCAACTGATGCTCACCATTACCCATCTATTAGTGGGGGCGGCTTCCGTAGGCATGGCGGCCCAAACCACCAACCCGGTTCCTATTCTGATTGGGGCGATCGCCAGTTTATTGCCGGACATCGACATCAGCACCAGTCCCGCCGGTCGGATATTACCGTTTATTTCCCGGCCCCTGGAGCAACGGTTTAGTCATCGCAGTGCCACCCATTCCCTCTTGGCCAGTTTCACCCTAGCCCTGGTCAGTTATGCCCTTTGGTTTGCCATGCCAGTCATTCCCCTAGTAATTGTCCATGCCCTCAATATTGGTTACTTCGCCGGTTGGTTCTTGGACTGCTTCACCAAATCCGGTGTGGAAATGTTTTACCCATTGGGGGTGCGCTGTGTTTGCCCCGGTAATCGTAATCTGAGGATTTCCACTGGCAGTGCCGCCGAATATTGGTTGATGGTCTTTGTGGTGGCGATCGCCGTTTGGACTTTCCAACTCAATAACACCGGCGGTTTGGTGAAAAACTTCAATGCCCTGATTGCCGCTCCCAGTGGGGTGGTGGAATTGTACAACCGCAAGGGGGGCAACGAAATTATCTACGCCGAATATGAAGGGGTGTGGGCGGGGAACCGTGCGCCGATAAAGGAAGAGGCCCCGGTAATTGCCACCAATGGCCAAGGCTTTTTGGTTCTGCGGGATGACCAGGTGGTGAAAGTGGGCACCGAAGCGGACAGCACCATCATTGTTAATCGCATTCGGGGCCGGGAGGGGGAACCCGCCGTGATCCATACCGAAACCATTTACCTCGACGATGAACCGCCCGATCGCCTGGAGGGTTACATCAACCCCATGACTTTTATCAGTGGCCAGCTCACCATTGATGACCCCACTATGCTCCGCCTGGAACAGTCCGCCTTTGCCTTTGCCCCCATCCGCAATGCCGGAGGATTTGTCACCCTCGACCATGCCCCCATCGAAACGGCGATCCAACTTCTCCAAGACCAATACGTTAGGGGGTCGGTAACTATCAAAACCATTGAAAAACGATGACCATTCTCCTTTATCTCCTGGGAATCCAATGCTTTGCCGCCCTGTTGATAGTCCATGCCATTTACCTTAACCACCGCTGACCCTTGATAACTGTTCCCTGAAACCTGATACCTGATTATGTTTGCCTCCAATCCAAAACCTAGACCCCTAGTTAACCGTTTAGCCCATACCCAAACCCCTAGTAATTTTCCAGTAGTCAACCGGGAGGGAGTGTTAATCGGTGAGCAGATTTATTGGAACCCCGCCACCGTGGCCAATCCCCATGGGTGCATCATTGGCGGTTCCGGGGCCGGTAAAACCCAAACCCTGAAGGCGATCGCCTGGGAGGTGAGCAAGTTGGTGGAGGTGGCCATCATTGATTTCCATGGCGACCAGGAGCTACCGGGGGAAAAGGTTTACCACATCAATATGACCAGCAACTCTGGCATTAATCCCCTAGTAATTAACCTCGACCAGGAAGGGGGCGGCCCCAATCTGCGGGCCATTGAGCTGGCCATGCTATTCGCCAAAACCCTACGGTTGGGCAGTAATCAACAGGGCAAACTACTAGATGCGTTCAAACATTGCTATTTCCGTCGGGGCATCTCCCAGGAATCCCCCCAGAGTTGGTTGAAAGTACCCCCTAACTTTTCTGACTTGGAAGCTTTGCTGGAGGAAATGGCCGAGGAAGACAAGGAAGCGGAAAAGCTGAGACTAAAGCTATCCACCATGTTTGAGTACGGCATTTTCAACAAAACCCAGCCCCCCTATGAAAGGTTAACCCGTTGGAATCTTGCCAAACTTCCCCCCCAATTGCAGGCGATCGCCGGGGATGCTTTAGCGTCCCAGTTGATGAGTCACCACCGTTTACTAGGGGAATCGACTCTCAGGACGGTTTTGTTCATTGATGAAGCTAAGGAGTTGGGCCATTCCAAAGCGTTGGACAGAATTGCGGCGGACGGCAGAAAGTATGGGCTGGGCCTGTGGGTGGCTTCCCAGTCTTCCCGCCATATTTCCAAGGATGTGCTAACCAATACGTTCACTAAGCTGATTCTGCCGGTTGATTCTTCCGAGTTACCCCTAACTGCCCGCACCTTTAGGTTTTCCGAGGAGGCGATCGCCAATTTGAATCCCCTGGAATCATTGGTACGCTTTGGCAAAAATGCCAATAAAGTTAACATTGTCCCCTTTTACCAAAGGAATACACCATGATTGGTTCTTTGATTATTCTTTCTTTAGTTGGTATGCAAACCATTGCCACTTGTCTGCTCCTCGCTTTTTTAGTTCTTAGGGAGGACAAAATGCTATGAATTGGCGGGCTTTACTGTTGGCGGTAATCCTCGGCACTGTGGTCTTTGGCGGCCTCCATGCCCAAACCAACACTACTAATACCCCTAGCAATAATTCTTCCCTCACTACTCCCAACCGGCTCAAAATTAATCTCACCCTAGGTGACCCCACGGAACTGAAGGTGCGGGAAGGGGATACGGTTAACCGCGGTCAGGTGCTATCGGACAAAGAAGCGGAACGCTCCCGACTAGAACGGGATCAACGGGAACGCCTCCTGGCGATCGCCAATGTGGAAGGTCAATTGGTGCCCACCCTACAACCGGCCCCAGCTTTGCGGGAATTGCCCCCCGTTTCCTACACCGTGGAAGAAACCGCCATTCAATTAGCGGAAATTAAGCTAGCCCAGGCCCAACGGAATCTCGCCACGGCGATCGAGGCTGACCCCTTCATTTCTGCCAAGGCCAAGGTAGAACGTTCCCTAGCTGATGTGGAAGCGGCCCACCGGGCTTTTGAGTTACAGCAACGCAAACTAGATGCGGTCAATGGTTTGAAGGGTTTGCCGCCGGAGATGTTGACCCACGAAACGGAAAAGTTACGCCAGGTCAGGACGGCATTGGAGGGTAAGGAAGCGGAGTATAAATTTTTCCAAGCGGAATATTTCCAGGTGGAAGCAGACCGCCGCAAAGAGTTAACTGATCTGCAAAGTAAGGTCAGCATTGCCCGGGGGGAATTGGAACAGGCCCAGTCCAGGTTACGGGCGGCCAAGGAAAACCGAGAACTGGCGGAATATAACCACCGCATCACCATTTCCCGCCGAGCGGAGGAAGAAAATCAGGTGGCCATTAATGTGGCCAATCAAAAATTAGACCGGGAGTTCAAGTTGGCCCAGCTCCGGGAGCAATTATCCGCTGTGGAGGAAAAGCTCAATGGCATTGTTCAAATCAAAAGTCCTTACTCTGGCACTATTCGCCGCATTAAGTTTGACCGCCAAACCGACGGTAAGCTGGCCGTTACCCTCTACCTCGACACTACTAACCCAAATCCCTAGTGCCGAGATTGAAGAACCAGAACTGCGGGAACCGGAAGAGGACGATACCCCGGAGTTGATGGAAGACCCCCAGGGACAATCTAATCCTTTCCTGGCCCCCGAACTGGATGAGTTGGTGGACAACAAAATTAGCGAGGACGTTTGGCAACAAATGTTGGGGGAATTGCCCTGCTCCGTCACCACGGAAGATTGCATTAATCAACTGCAAAATGTCGCTGTGCAAAATTCTCGATTACTGGCAGACCTCCAGGAAAAAATTGACGAAGCCCAAAATGCAGTGGACGAAGCCCGACGCAAAAACTTGGATTCCATTGCCATTGGTAATTTTTCCCCTTTCATCCAAACCTTTCTCTACTCCACCCTGGGGCCCGTTAGTAATGGGGTGGAACCGCCGGTCAATAATCCCTTTCGCCTCATCCTTGGTAATACCCTATCTGCCTTTCTCGGTCAGGGTTTGGGGGCTTTATTCAATTGGTCAGACTACGCCGCCAACGATTCCCAGCAACAACGGGCGATCGCCATTGGTGATATTCAAATCAAAATTGCTGAACTGCAACGCAATAAAGCTGAGCTGACCCAAAAGCTCCGGGAACAGGTAGTATTTGAAGCCCTTAAATTGGAAGAAATTGCCCGTAATTTTCAAATTGAGCAGGAAATTGCCAAACGGGACAAGCAACGCCTCGAAATTGCCAAGGTTTCCTACCGCTTTGGGGAAGGAGACAGTGAACGTTACCTTAACCAAATCTCTGCCTATGATCGTCAAAAAGCCGCAACTTTTCGGGAATGGTCACGGCTGAGGAGTCAAGTGATAACGGTTAAATTGCTGGTGCTCGGTGGTCAGGACGCTGAATAATTGGTTTGCTTATATCTAACCTTTACCCTGTCCTTCTCTTATCTTTGCCAATTGATTATCTACCCCAACCTTAGTTGGGAAAACCAACAGGCAAAAGCAACGTATTGTTTTTGCAACCAGGAGGTGCATTAACTCCAGTCACCGTGGCAAAGTTATGAACAGTTGGGCTCGCTCCCATGCGAAAGGTTCCGGTGGAAGGATAAGAACTACTGGATGATATGGTGGCAACACCGCAAGCATTGGATTTCAGCTTTCTTTCCTTTGGTATGGGAAACGTGATGTCGTACTGGGTGAAAGGGGTTTGCCCCGTCCACACTAAAGATTGATTACCCGTTTCCGCATTGGGAACATATCGTGCTTTTCCCTCCGCAGGAATGTTGGTCGCCACACCATTGGAACATTTTGGTGCATCTGCTTTAGCCATTAAAGGAAAGGAGCTCACCGTTGCTGGCCCCACCCCTATCAACGTTACTTCTGTTGAACCAGTATGGGGTATTGAGCCAAGGGAAATTTGCACAATACCGCATTCATTAGCAGAGACTTTTTTGGTCAATGGAGCATCCAAATAATAGACATAAACGTCATCACGGGGAGCATGACCAGTGGAGTAAATTTTGCCGGTGTAGTTGTCCTTTGCCATGCCTGCATTGACCATTGGGGCGATCGCCGTTATGCCCAGCGTCACCAACGCTAGACTGGAAAGTATTTTGTATTTCATAATTGCAATGAGTGTCATTGAGTGGGGCTATTTTATATGTCCCTCTCTTTTTGTCAATGCTCTTTTTGTTACCGATTTATGGCATTACTTTTTGCTTTATTTTTTGCATCAATTACAGCTTGGACGTTTATAATTGCCAGATTTTATTCAGTAACACTATGGGCAAAAATATTTGGCTAATCCTATCTCTATGCACCACCATGATTACTGCTTGCAGTCAGGAGCAAATGCAGGAGATGGCCTCTAATGCCATGGTCACCCAGAACCGAACTCCTGATAAAACTTGGCGGGTTAAGCCTGGGTCTGTGCATGATGGAGATACCTTTCGGGCAGTGGCGGATGTTACTAACGAGGAAATTAAGGTGAGGATCGCCTGTATTGATGCCCCAGAAATTAAGCAAGCCGGGGGCATTGAATCCCGTGATTATCTCCGGGGAATGCTGACGGATAATCGGGAAATCATTCTGATGGGTGCCGAAAAAGACCAATATGGGCGCAGTGTGGTGGAAGTTTTTGCAATGACTGACACGCCAGGACTTGAGGTGGGAGTTAATGGGGAAATGGTTTTGGCAGGTATGGCCCACTACTATGAAGGCCATAAGAGGTCATGCCCTGAGAATGCAGAACAGTATGAATTCCTGGAGCAGGAGGCGATTTCCAATAAAGCTGGGGTTTGGGCTAATGGGGATGCAGAGCGGCCCTGGGACTGGCGGAGAAGGAATAAGTAGGGGTTAGTGGAGATTAAAAATAGAGAAAAACCAATAGAAAGAAGCTAAAAGCAAGGTTTATCCTTATAAATGAATTTTAGTCATTGCGTAAACGTTTAGATTTATTACAGTTTTAGAAAAGTTAGGAATCATTATTTTGTTTCTGCACTAACATCCAAACATAGAGTAAAAATCTACGCTTAGGATCGTCCTAGTTCTTAATTACTGTTCTTTGCCTTTACTGAATTGCTTGGATTGTTTTTTTGATTAAAATAATACGATTCTATATTAAACAAAAAAGGATGCAATTACGTCCAAAAGCAGTGAAGTAATAGATGGTCATTTACTTTTACCCTATTATCGATTTATTTTAGGTAAATAAACCATACTTTTTTGCTTTATTGTTCGTGTTCCCTTGTATAGCAACAATTTTTTAAATTATGGACAGCCCCCGGCAATTGTCATCGCCTACCTTGACGAACGTTATTCCTCTTGCAGCAGGGATAATTGTCGCATTAGTAGGAATAGCCGCAAAAATTCAACCGCTTCAATCTGGAATAATGGGATTTACCGCAGGAGTCAGCGGGGCGGCAACAGCAAGTTTAGCGACAAAAAAAGAAAGGGAAATTTTGCTCTTAGCAGAACAGGAGCTTAGCAAAACAAAAATTAACAATACGCTTTCTGAGTTACAAGAACAGAAAAAAATAATTGATAAAGATATCACTCGATTAGAAGAACGCCGGAGCCAATCAGAAAAAATTGCTGGGGAGTTAGAGATTCGGCAGGCAAAGCGGGATAGCATCGAAGCCGAAATTAAAAATTTACAAGCGGTACAACAAAATTTAGAGAGTCGTGTTGCCGAAATTAATAAAGCCAATCCAACTCTGGAGAATTTAGAGATCCGTCAGAAAGAAATTTCTCGATTACAAAGTATTATTAAGCAGCTAGAAGGTGAGTTATTTGCCTATAAAAGTAAGATTGCTGAAATGGAACAAAAAAAAGCTGGCCTTGAAGAAAAAGAGGCTTTATATTTAAAACGGGAAATAGAAATAAAAGAAATTTCTGAACAAATTCAGCAGGGACAAGTAAAACTAAAAGATCTTAACCGTCAGGCTGTGGAATTGGAGTTATTACGCAACACCTATGATGCTTTAGAGCGAGAAAAGCAGACCTATGAATCCCAGAAAGAACATCTTTATGCTGAAGTGATCAGATTGGGGGCAGAAAAAGACCGTATCTTAGCAGAAATTAAAGAGTTGGAGGGAAGAGCGCAAGAGAGTGATCGCCTGAGGGCTGAAATTGCCGATTTAAAAGCCAAGCGTCGCATAGCGGAAGATTTGTTGCGAGATATTCAGCGAGAAATAGAGCAACATGAAATTATCAAAGATAATCTTATTAATGACATCGCCCGTAAGGATGCTGAGATCAACCGCAAAAAGAATAATGTGAGCGAATTAGAACAAAGAATTCGTGAACTCAAACAAGAAATATCAGATCTTGAGGATAGTGCTCGAGTAGCATTACAGACTTTAGAAGAGCCCATCAAGGATTTAATTCCGGTTCAAAGGCAAGGTATTAACGAAGATGATTTCCTTAACCAGTTTAGTAATTCCCTAAAAGTAAAGGGCTTAGACTTTCATGAACGTATCGTTAAAGCCTTTCATACTTCTCTAAAAGTACAAGATATTTCGGCATTAGTAATTTTAGCCGGAATTAGCGGTACAGGAAAAAGTGAATTACCCCAAAAATATGCGGATTTCATTGGTGCTCCACTCGTCATGTTGCCGGTACAACCCCGTTGGGATTCTCCCCAAGATTTACAGGGTTTTTATAATTATATTGAAAAAAAGTATAAGCCAACTCAATTAATGCATTATCTCTATCAATATCAGCAGGATAGAAAAATGCATGGCAGAATCATCATGGTGCTACTTGATGAGATGAATCTAGCTCGGGTTGAGTATTATTTTAGTGATTTCCTTTCTAAACTCGAAACACGACGTAGTAAGCCAACCTATTTATCATTGGACGTAGGTAGTTTAAAACTTCCTGAGAAACAACGAGATATTCTGATTCCCGAAGAATTCCTGTTTATTGGCACCATGAATGAAGATGAAACCACTCAATCCTTATCCGATAAAGTGTTAGACCGAGCCAATGTCTTAACTTTTGGTCGTCCAAATGAATTGAAATTACGGGGAAGAAAAATCAAGTATGAAAAAGCAGAAAATTATTTACCTTGGAATGAATTTGTAAAGTGGACTAAAGAACCTGATCCCGATTCTCCTATGGTTATTGAAATCAAAGACTTTGTTGATCGTGCCAATGCCATTATGGAAAAGTTGGGACATCCCTTCGCCCATCGAGTTTATCAGGCGATCGCCAAATATGTCGTGAATTATCCCGGTGCGGAGCAAGATCTGCAAATACGTCGTCAAGCTATTGCAGATCAGTTTGGTCAAAAATTATTGCCTAAATTACGGGGAATACGTATAGATGAAGCTAGCACAGAACTTGACGAAATGAAGCGACTAATTCAGGAACTAGATGATCCGGCACTCACAGAAGCTTTTGATCGAGCTAAGCAAGGGCGATACGGACAATTCCAATGGAAGGGGATGTTGTACAGCTAATTATGAAAATTTACGCTAACCTCGGAACCTATTTACAAAATGAGCCATTACAACTGCTTGACGCTGTTCTTGATAGTGCTGATCGGCCAATTTTAGTTTTAGATAACGATGAAGAATTGAGTCAAACGCCAGGTTTTTTAATTCCACTAGAAGATAAAAATAGTTATGAAATTGGTTTTCCTTTGGTATCTATTTCTGATTGGGATAGTTATCAAATTCTTTGTCAGAAGTCATCGTTAAAATTACAAAAAAATAACGAAGAAACTTCTTTTAAAATATCTATAAAAGATCTTATTTTGGATTCAACCCAAGTCAATGATGAAAGTACTCATAATCGTTTAAACAATGAATTAAATAATAGTTATGATCGTCATACTGCGGAGACTATTGCCGTATTTATTGGTTTATTTCAAGGTATGCGCTCTGGTAGACGTATCAAGCAGATTAAATTCCCCTTACTAAATCTACCTGAATATTTTCACGAGCTCAGCAGTGAAGATGCGAGATTACCATTAGTGGTCTCCTTAGATCGACGTTATGAATTACGTCATAAACTAGAATCTATTACTACGAAACTTAGATCTCAATTAAATCGAACCGTTGAGATGATACCCCTGGCCCGTATTCACGAAATGGATGCCTATTGTCTCCGTGACTATGTTCGTCGTCCGGGCAGAAATGCAATAGAAAAAGCTGGGGCAAGACAGGAATTGCTAGGGATTAAACGCTTTCAAAATTTTAATACACCAGAAAATAGATTTTTAAAAGGGTTTTGCGAATTATTACACCTCGAATGTCAAGAGTATAGTAAAAATCGAGAAGCAGAACTTTTAGGTCAAAGTATTAATTATTTTCGTCAAAATGAAACAGTACAGACAGTTAAAAGATCTGTATCTTTATTAGACAAGCCTAATTATGTCCTTGAACAAAATCCAATTTATCGGAGTTTTTATCAGGCTTATTTAGACTACGTTCATCGTCTTTCAGATAAAGAAAAACTATGGAGTTATCGCCAAAGACTGTGCAGTGATGTAATTGCAGTATTATTAATGACTAGTTTTTTATATTTTCAGGGTAGCTATGCTAGCGCCCTGAGTGATTTATCGATTTTAGATAATCCCCTTTTTGGTCGTTATCTTGAAAATGACTCCATGCCGGTTATTCAATGTTTTTTACAAAATTATGTTGTATCATTTCAATTGAATCGTAGTTCAAGTATTAGGCAAGGCGATTGGCTATTAATAATTAAACAACAAAAAATTAATTCCTTGGAAGTTAAAACGTTGCAAATACCGATCTGGATATTTTGGTATCGTCCAAGTCTAAAATTGATTAATAAAAATAACTTCAAACGAGCCTTATATTTTTATCTTTGTGAACGCCCTGAGACTAATAATTATAGCCAATGGATCACAAAAATAGATCACAGTCTTATGATTCGTTTACCTGATTTAAAGGAAAATAATTTGCAGACAATTATAATATTTTTAAATGATATATTTTGTAAATATTTGAAGGAATATTTTTCATGAGTTTACCAACTGAATTGATTGAATCTAGCTGCAATCAAAGTTCAACTTATTTTATTTCACGGGCAAATTTAAATTTTCCTTGTGCAAATTATACTTTACCTTTAAGTTCTGCTCAGAAAGAAGCCTTCGACTTAGCCATTTCTAATAGTCCAATCTCCCTAATTAGCGGTAATCCTGCCAGTGGCAAAACCCATGTCGGCTGTTTTGTTCTTGAAATGTCCGTTCGATTTCAGAAATCTATATTAGTAGTTGCTAGACATGCTAATACTCTGGAAGCTTATAAAAACTTAAATGTTAATTCTCTTTTTCTTGAAATATTTAATAATTACTCAGATAGTATTTTTGCGTGGTTACGACACAACCTTGCCCAGCCTAAAATCAATTTTATGCCTCTCCATTTGTTCCCAGATCCCCTGCTAGAAACATTACAAGAAAGTAAACAGTTAAACCAATGGATTGATTTAGCAGAAAAAGGGGATAAAAAAAATCTTCAAGAAGAGATGATGAAAGTTTTTCCGCAGGTATCGAAATCTCGCTTAGATCTCTTAGTAGAAAAGCTATATAAACTATATCCTCTACTGAAGCAACATCAAAAATTAAAGGAACATTATCTAAATTTGTCCGAGGAAGGAATTTTACAACTTACCGAATTAATGTCAGAAACAACAAAAATACCTATTTTAGCAACTTTTCAAAGTGTCTTAAATAGTGATGTTAAATTTAAACAGTTTGAAATTGTTCTTGTTGAGGATTCACATCTTTTTTCTGATCATGACCTACTATTGATGGCGAGTATGACTAACAAACTAATTTTATTGGGAGAAAATATTAAATCCGATACTTTTTTTACTCGTCTATCTGAATGTTTATCGCCAGCCTATCGCGCTAATCTATCAGAAAATTTTCGTCTGCACCCATTGTTAAGCCGTCCAATTTTTTCTACTTTTTATTATTCACAACCCTATTCATCTTTGCAGAACTATTCTTATCGAACATTTCAAAATCGTTTACGATGGATTGATATTCATGAAGATAAGCTGATTACTCCACAATTATTGGATTTTATCGAAAATTCAGATATTGATATATCCAGTATTAAAGTTGGAATACTAACTTTTTCAATAACCGCCAAAGAAATGATACAAAGCCAATGCCCAGAACAATGGCTCAATCAAATTTACGTCGATAGTTGCGAAAATTGGTATGGAAAGGAATGTAATGTGCTTTTAATAGTTTGTGATGGTACTAAACCCACACCTGATCAACTTCGTCTTGCCTTAACACGTGCCAGTGATGCCATTGTATGTTTTGGCGATATTAACCAATATGAAATGTCTTCATTTAGAACTTTAATTAGGGATAAAACTTTAACCATCGAGCGGGAGGTTTCACTATTATGAAAATTATTGTTAAATTACAAGGAGTATTTGAACGTAAAAATGTTGATAATAACACAGTTAGACAAAGCTCTCTATCAGATTTACTTAACGATCTACGGGTTTTAGCAACTAGTCATAATCGCCATCATATTTCCTATATTCACCAATCTTTTGGACTAAATTTTTTATCTCAACAGACCCTAGAGCATCTTATACAAAAAGTAGGAGGAAAGTCATCTTATCTTTCCTCAACCTTCTTAACTCCTGCAAACCAAAACTTAATTCAAGAGGAGTTTTTCTATAGCTATTGTTTTACATGCCCAATTATTTCTCTACAATTATCGCCCCATGATCCCCAGTTACCATTATGGAGTGGGCAGCATTGCGATGGCACTTATAATTTAGATATTAGTAATGATGTAGACAATTTAAGATTACAATCCATACGTCAGGAAGCTTTAAGCATAATTAAACAGAAAACATCGGTCGAGATTATCAGAGCAGCATTACATTCTCCTAACAACTTTGCCATACCGATAACTTTATCAACTGGTGAATATATTACAATCTGGCAAAAACTAGAGGAACTACCGTCTGAACTTCAAATTGCAGTTATGGCCCTCATTAAAAATTACTTTCCTTCATTTTTGTCGGCTGAAGCTAAATCACTAATTGATGAGTACAAGAAAAAATATATTGTTTTTAATTATCAAAATTTACTTGAGTTTACCATTTCTGAAAATGAGCCTAAAGGATTAGACTTTATTGTGGGTAGAGGATTGCATAGAAAAGAAATTGAAGCTCTAATTAGTTCTGCCCAGCGTTTTTTATTGATTTCTAGTTTTCGTTTAGAAGATGAATCTATTGTTCAATTAATTGTCAAAAAAGCTAAAGAATTACCTGAAGGCGTTTGGATTTTGACTGATTTAAATAATGATGTTTTAGATAGAATAGATACGAATATGGAAGGAAAAATTGATCATGAAGATGATTACGCTGAATCTGATCGTAAAAAGAAAGAGTGTTTACGCTTACTTGCTACATCAGGTGTTTCTATTCGCAGTGGACTCTTTCATCTAAAATGTTACATAACGGAAAAAAGTTCATATATGGGTTCTTGTAATTTAACGGGTGGAAGTTTAGAACGTAATGGAGAAGCGGGAATTATTTGGAAAAATGTCGAGTCACATCAACGGTTAATTGACCACTTTTCCCATTTATGGGATGAACAATCAAATGCAGTAATCTTACCGACAACCCAAGGTATCCGCAGTCAGGGATTATCTAATTACTTTGCTATATCAAAGCGTGAAGGTTTTCTAACTTATCATTCCAATGATTTGACTAGAACTTTGACAGAGTTTGCCCGTAATCCGACTGGAAAAATTTCTATTTATACTCGCACTTTTGCTCCAACAGCTCAACAAGAAGAACTATTGTCACGTCTTCATTGCCATATCTTTTATGGACACCGTAATTACTCTAATTTAGATGCTAAACAAATTTATAATCTCCATGCCAAGATTATTATTATAGGAACAACAGCAGCCTATATGGGTTCTCAGGATTTTGCATTTGGAAGACGTTCTAATCATGACTTAACTTATAAAACTACTGATTTAAATGAAATTCAAGCTATTACTCAATTAGTGGATGCTTTACATCGAGGATAACCGAAAATGACCAGACTCTTTAACCTAGAATCATACCCAGAAATCTGTAAGTACACGCAAATTTTTGGGGAATCGTTATCTTTAAATTCTCCTAATATTCCTTTTGCTTATCGAGATTTTTTAAATACCTATAAAGATCGTCATTTTATATCCCCTGCTAATCTTTCAAGTTATTATTCTAATACTATAGTTAGAGGTGAATATAAACCTCAATTCTTAGGTGACCAACTGGATGATCAGCAAGAAGGTGATTTAGTTATTGTTCGTGATATTGATGTGCTGAGCCTGCAAAATTTAGATTGTCCCTATATTTATGCCAGTGCTTATCGCTATTGGAACTACGTCACTCAGCTTCAAAATATTGCTAAAGAGAATAAACCATTAGTTATTTATGATTTAGACAGTTTACCCTGTTCTTATTACTTGCCTATTTCTTTTCAAAGTCATCCTAATTGTTCTTATTCTATTCCAATTTTAGATATCCGTACTCCCGAAAATTATGAAAGTCTCAGACTTCCTTTTGATCCTTCAAACGTTTATGATACCATCTGTGAAATTTTAGCTCAATACGTTATTGCATCTGACCCTAACTTTGTTGGTATTGAAAGTTCTTATCTCACTCAATATTTAAAAAAAATTAATGTTTTTAACATTATAAAAAATTGTCTAATAAGTAATCCTAATCAAGAAATAGTTTCGCTTCTGATTGACTTCTCAAATGTCGATAATACAAATCTATATTTAAAAGCAGAATTACCTCTCACAATAGTAGAAAATATAGTTTCAAGTGTAATACTTGTTCCTAGACTGAAGGAAATCGTCCAAAATAATTGCGAATATAATTTCGTTCTAATTAGTCAATACAATTGCCTATCTAATTTTCGTCTTTCTTTAGAGTCTCATTTTTCCTTACCCGATATTAGTCACTCAGAATTTAGCAAGATTTGGCAAGAAAAGCAATCTCAGGAATTTCCTCTCTATGGACAGTTTCTTGATTTAATCACTTTTCAATTAGCAAATCAGATTTCAATCAATGTTCCTAGTGAAAGCGAGCGTACAAATATTTGTTATGAAGGTGAACGAAAATTTCATACTTTTATAGGTCAATATACCATCCCATCCGGTGAAACAAAATCCTCTTTTCGAATAGACAAACCTCAAGTTATTTTACCGATAAAAATTAATGGTAAACTAATAATAAAAAATGAAATAGAACAAGTTTATATTATTAATAATCAATTCTTTGAACAAACTCCTTCCCTTTCTGTTGAAATTCACTTTTCGCTAATGCTTGGCAAACCATTACTATTGGAGATTTTTGAAGTTTATAGTGATCAAAAATTGGGGCACAAACTCAATGCTAAATTAGAAGATCGCCCTGAAATTAAATTAGGATTTATTCCTATTCAAAATATTATTGAGGGTAGAAAAACAAAAGAAAATAATGCGACTACTAATTTATGTTTAAATTTAAAATTTATAAGTGATTTTTCACACGGATTAGACGAGATAGCCAAAGCTTTACATGCTTATATTAAGCAGTCTTCAAAAAATATAAAACTACGGACAGATCTGAAGTTATCGAAAATACAAAGTATTGTTAGAAGCAACTACTTATCTTTTTTGAAAAATGATGCCTTACAACATGTTTCTACAAATTCAAGCAATGAAATAGTCAGTGAGATTACAAACAAAATTATTTCTAGCGAAATTAAATTACTTTTACAAAAAGCTCTTTTTACATTAGGCCAACGTCACCCAAATACGGAAGGGAAGGAACGTGGACAAATTTTCAATATTTACAACGATAATTTACTGTTGATAGGTAAACAATATAAAATCGCTGCAATTCAAGATTTTGATTTTTTGTTTGATTATCTTAAAAACAGCCCCTGCTTTAGTGAACATGTCAAGGTTATAGCAAGGATCGCATATGATAGTAACTTTCAGCAAAAATATTTTGCACTTTTTGAGACTCATCTTCCGAAAAATAATAATAATAATAATTTCTACTATGAGTATGATTCCTACTTGTGGGGCTATGCTCGTATTTTGATGTGGTATTTAGATTATAATCTAAATGAAACAAATATTTTGTTGTTTAAGCGTCATTTTAATCTTATAGCTAGTCATGCCCTCAGTGACCATTCACGAAATTCATATTATCAAGATGCATTGATTAGTCTTATTTATCTCTTGTCTTTCCGAGAGTTTGATTCAACTTTTTGTGAAATTGGATCACTAGAGTATAATTTGGGAATAAAATTGTGTGAGAAATTGAGTTTTCATCCAGTATTATCCAAACAAGTTGATATTAACAAATCGCTTAATCAAATTTTTTATGAGTTTCTCAATGGCACAGCAACAGGTGATGACATGGACAACCTCATCAAAGCTGAATTTAAATAGATAAATAGTAAATAGGAATTAAGTCAAGCCATATTCGATCCAATGACCATTTCAACCCTTAATTATTCTGGTTAGCAACAAACCGATTAACCAGTTCAACATCAATATCTAATTCCTTGGCAATTTCGGCAATTGTAAGACCTAATTTCTTCAACAGGGGTATGGTTTCTAATTTTCCCTCTAGTTTCCCAGCAATTTTACCCTCCTCTAAAATTTCTTGATAAACAGCGGATTCCTTCATAATTTCACTCCTTAAAATTGTCTTGATAATGTCAGGCGACAACAGAATTCCTCCAAAAACAGAAGTTGCTGCCATGAGATTTGCTTTAACTCGATTATCCTCAATCTGTTCCAGCACAGTCGCCACTTCCCTCAATTTTAATGTAGGGTCAGAGGTCTGCGTCAATACCGCTAGGGGCAATAGCCCTGGGCTTTGGAGAAATGCGTCCGATGATTGTTCCCAGAGCCGAATCGCTTGGTAACGATGCACAGTCTCCCCCACCTGAAAACTATCCTGATAAACCAAGTCATTGTTACTATGTTTCAGGTAGATCACGAATTGGTGCATTGTCTTCTGGGGGAAACGGCGGTAAACCCTTACCCGATAATCCAACATCCGAAAACCCATGGTGGGGTCAGGTTCCGTTTGGAATTCCAGATGTAAAACCAAGTCTTCCGATTGCTCCAAAATCAGGGAGTCAGCGCGAATTGGTTCCAGGGATAATTCCGTCGGACTGAGCTTGGTCAATTTGATTGGTCGTCCCAACAACCAGGCGGCATAGTCTTCGGAAAATGATTCAGCTAGAAATTTGCACAGATTATCGAACATACTCAAATTTTACGGGCGATCGCCAAAAGTTCTTGCTGGCTACTGATGGGAGGCAAAGTCCGCCCAGCTAAAGCCCGGCTTTCTGTGGGGTCTATATTTGATGGCACCGTGGATTACCATCGTGCATTGGGGATATTGTAGGCGATCTATCCATAATCAATCATATATTTCAAAGATCCAATTAAGATTTTTTAAACATATTTTTTATCAGGGATATAAAGAACTCATAAATATTGATGTAAAAGTTGATATACAACTGCAATAGTGAATCCTATCAAAGCTCCCAATGGGCCAAAGAAAAATATTGAGGTCATTGCTAATTCCAAGGGCTTGTCCTGAACATTAGTGGAGAAATTATTGACAATAAAGATTCCAGCCATAACACCAAAAGCATAACCTACCAATGCAGCAAGTAATGCAATACCTATAAATTTGAGCATATTTCTAGTTTCATTTAACCCAAAGAAAAAAGAATAAACTTTAATATCAAGAAGGCAAGAATAAAGATGTGGTTCCCGGCACTTTATGGTCGTCGTCCCTCCCTTTTTTTACTGCCTCCCCATCCCCCCGCCGGACAAAAGCTAACTATCAAGGCCTAGAGCCACTGACCGGCGGCCCCCCGAGTGGGGGCGAGAAAGCAAGAAGGCAAGAGGCGTTTCTAATATTCGACGATAAAACCCGTTGGTATGGTCGGTTAGAGCAATAAATATTTCACTGGACTACCTGCCCAAAGCCGTAAGAGGGGGGGGGACACCCCCTTCCCTAACCCTTCCCCCTTTTTGTAGTCCGGTCAAAGTCAGCGGTCACGGGTTGATTAGTCTCCAGGCCTTTTTTCGGAAAGCAAGAAAGATGAGCGGATTCGATGTTTTTGTTTTTGATTTTAAGGAATCGAAGATCCGGAAATACCGTTTTTTTTTGCAACGAGGAATTTTATCATATTCGTCAAAATTTTTTGGTGTTATCTCATTTAAGGAAAAAATTTTATTTGGAATATGATTTTTACTTTTCTTGGGCAAAAAAAAACTTAGTGGGGAATGGAAGAGAAAAAAGAGAGGAGAGAAAGGGTATATTGGTGTATTGAAAATAAAAAAGTAGTTTAGTGTATTAATTATGGAAAGAAAAATGATATAATATAGGAAAGTTTAGAGGGAAAAAAGATGTTTAAAAAATTAGGTGAAGTAGAAAAAATAAAGTTTAAAAATTGGTGTGTTGATAAGAATAATTTGATGGTTAAGGAAAAATGGTTTGGTAAAGAAGTTAAAGAAGATAGGAGAATGGTTTGGTTTGGGGTTGGAATTGAATTGGGAAAAAATGAAAAATTTAAGGGATTGGAAATAGATAATAGTTTAAAGAAAAGATGCTTAGAATTTTATGGAGAAAATTTTAATAGTTTGTTATTGATAAAATATGGAGATGGAAGTAAATTAAATTTACATAAAGACAGAGATTGTTTTGATAAAAAAGTAGTTATTGTAAATAGTGGAATTTGTGTGTTTGAATATGATGGAGAAAGAAAAATATTAGAAGATGGGAAAATTTATGAAATAGATGGTAAAAAAAGTCATGGAGTAGTAAAAGTAGTTGGGGAAAGATATAGTTTAAGTATTAGAAAAGTTTTATAAAAAAGTTTGATTTTTTAGATCAATCACCCCCCTGCTAGTAATATTATACCACGCTATTTCCCGGCAAGGGTAAACTCCACCTTCACCCTCCTTCTAGTGGTTGCCCCTGCGGGGCATTTTTTATTAGTCGGTTCGGCCCTTGCCTTGACCCAAGCCTTATCTATGGGATGGAAGGGCGTGGAGTTTCAATGGACAGGGGGGGGTGTGCCTTGTTTTGGGGGCTGGTCGGTGGGTGGCTCGGCCGCTCTGCCTTGGGTTGCTTTTTGCGTGCTATCATGCTATAATGGGCTTATTGGTTGTTCCCCTGGGGGTTGCACTGTGTTGTCTGTTTCTGCCCTGTCGCCCTGCGTTGTTTGTCTGCTGTCGGCCTGCCCTGCCGTGGGGTTTTCCGGTTCCCGCTCTCTCTCCCCGTTGTCGGTTGCCGCTCTCCGTTCCCTTTCTGCCGCCGTTCCTGCTTCGGCCAGTGTTTTTGTTGGCTGTGCGGCTGGTGCCGATGCCGTGGGCCGGTCGCTCTTTCCTTCGGCCAGCGTTTTTTCTGTCAGTTCTGGTCAGTGGGGGGCTGGCCGTTCTGCCTTTGCCCGTCGGTCGGTGGCCGTTGTCTCTGCTGTTCTCTCTGCTGGCGGCCCGGCCGGTCTGTGGTGTTTTTTCCCTTCGGCCGGCTGTCCTGTTGGGTTGTTGCCTTCGGCCCGGTCTTCCCGTTGTTTCTGCGGTCTTGGTTCTGGGTCTTGGGCCTCTGCCGCCTTTGCCCTGGGGTCTGGCCTGCCCTTGCTTGCCTTCCTGCCCCCCGGTGTTTCTCCCCCTCCCGGCTGGGGTTTTTCCTCCCTGGGGGGTGGTTGGTGGGTGGCCCACCCTGCCGCCGTCCAGTTGTCTCTTTTTGCTTAGCGTTCAGCCCCTGCCTGTTGGTGGGGGTTAATCATTGGTAGCAATCAATATTTTTAGGTTTTCTTTAAACTTTATCTTCCTTTGAAAAAGAATCATCAATAATTTCCTTCACTTTTTGTCGTAATTTTTCTTGCCAGTCTTTGACATTTTTTAAGCGTTCCTTATCAGTGGGTGTAATACGAAGATAGATCCCCGCTGTCCTTGATTCAGACACAGGGCTTTTAAATTGATATTTCTCCAAATCTGGATTCCCACCAGGACGACCTCGGCCACTCATAAACAATTCCTAAATTTTCAACATAATCTTAGCACGATAGCACGCTATAAAGTTTTGTAAAATAGTTATTTATTGCACGATAGCACGCTATAATAGAGTTATGGCAAAGGGGAAAGCCCCCGCCACCACTCAAATACTTAGGAGTTTTCAAAATGACTATTCAAGAAGCCAAAGAGATCGCCGCAGTCTGTTCAATGATGCGAAACAAATTACCAGATGGAATGTGGGAGGAAGTCAGGGAAACGATTCTCGACTACCGGGAAGGAAAAGACGGTGAAGCTTTCGCAGAAGAACTAAGCGAAATTTGCAAAGACTGGGGGTTTTCAATCTAATGAAAGACTTAGAAAGCCTACGCAAAGAACTAGCTGAACTAGCAAAGCAAACTGAGCAAGAAGACCTGAAAAGGGAATTAGAAAGCCTAATTCAACAGATTCTCAAACATCGAGATTATTGCCCGTTTTAAATAGTCAAATAGCCCTCAAACCTGGGGGCTTCCACCACTCGAATACTTACGGAGATTTTTTATCATGTTGAGCCCTGAAATTTACGTTGCCTGCCTTGCTAGTTATAACAATGGATTGCTACACGGTGAATGGATTAGTGCCAATCAAGATGAAGATGAAATAATGGCAGAAATTGAAGCCATGCTTAAAGCTTCCCCTATGCGAGATGCTGAAGAATGGGCAATTCATGACTATCAAAACTTTGGGGGAATTGAATTAAAAGAATATGAAGACATTGAAACCATCGCAAAATTAGGGCAAGCCTTAGCAGAGCATGGAGAAGCAATGGCAGCTTATTACAAATGCTATGACAACTTAGAAAACTTTGAGGATTATTACCTTGGAGAATATGAAAGTGAGCAAGACTTTGTTTATGATTACTTCGAGCAAACAGGACAATTAGAAGCAATTGAAAAAGCAGGATTAGATAGCTTTTATATTGATTTTGAAAAATTAGCTCATGATTGGTTTATTAATGATTTTTATAGCGCAGAAATTAGCTATAACAAGGTTTATGTTTTTAGCCGTCATTAACCCCTAGTAATGCGACCTCAGCACGTCCTAAAAAGGCTGACCACTCAAATACTTCAGGATTTTTTACTATGCACCACGACACCAAAGAAGCGATCTCCCGTTGCCTTTATTTCATTGACCGAGAAAACAAAACCCAAGAAAACCCCATCATTGCGGTGATTGAGAAGGCCCTAGAGTTTGCCAAAAATGAGGTTAGCTTTTCAGACCCCTACGACCTATTAGCCCAGATTGAAAGTGTTCTGACCGAGGAAGAATTGGCCAACGACGACCGCTATTATTCCCGCCAGGAAACGGAAGACTACCACCGTAATTGGTTACATTTCTAAACCCCTAGTAAAATCCTTGGCCCCCCTTGGGGCTTCCACCACTCTAATACTTAGGACAACGATTATGTATTTTGACCGTTTCGACATTGCAGAAGCTTGGTTTATTTATCTCTCAGAAAACCATTCTGGTCAGAATTGCCCCCTATATCTTCGATTATGCCAACTGCAAAAATGGTTTAAGCCTAGCCCATTGTTAAACCGCTCCCGACTGAATGAAAATGCTCAAGCTATTCTAGAAAATTTGGAAGAAAATTAATGAAAGAAGAAACATTTTCAAGAGAATTTGCAAAAATTCTCAAAATTCACTGGACTAAAGAACTTCACCTTGAATTTATCAAAATTTCGGAGGAAATTATCAATGACAATATGGAACAGCAAAAACGGCCCAATCGCAGTTGATGACATGACAGAATCCCACGCTAAGAATGTCTTAAAAATGTTGATCCGAAACAACATGATCAAACGACCAGAAGGGCGAGTCCTAGAAATGCCCCAAGAGGTTGAAGACGAACTTTTAGCAAAGATGATTGAACGTGAAGAATCCCAATGGGGATATTAACCCCTAGTAAAATCCTTGGCCCCCCTGGGGGCTTCCACCACTCAAATACTTAGGAAAATTATCATGACAACCACCACTAAAACCACCGGCAAAACCCCTAAACTTTGGGAACTGTCCGACGAAATAACAAATCTTGAAGACCAAATTGCAGACATTCAAGACCGGGAAGATCTAAGCGAGTCTGAAAAAGACCAGTTAATGGGAGAAATTCTAGAAACTTGGTTATCCACTGGTAAAGAATTTGATGCTAAAGCCTGTAATGTTGCCGCTTATATCAAGCACCTGGAAGCAATCACAGAAGCTCGTAAAAATGAATACCGACGCTTGCGAGATTTAGCAGAACAATCAGAAAATCAATCCCAGCGACTACGCAATTACCTTGTTAGCAATATGCAGAAGTTGGGCAAAAAGAAAGTTAATGGAGTATCGGTAAATTTATCACTACGGAAGAAACCGGCAAAAGTCGTTCTTAATTGCCCCTTGGAAGATTTACCAGCCGCATTTATGAAAGTCGAAATTACACCTCGCCTATCGGAACTTAAAAAGCACCTTCAGAGCAACGCTGATTGTTCCTTTGCTCAATTGGCGGATGTTGAAGAATATTCAGTGATGATCAAGTAAACCGAAAGACCTGGGCAAGTCTAAAACTGCCCAAAAAAAATGGCGAACCAAAAGGGACACCACTCAAATACTATCCATAGGATAACAAACCATGCTCCTAGCCGAAATTCTCGAAAACCTACGCCAACCCATTGCCCCCCAATTCATTAGCCAGAAAAAAACCTTCAAAAACAAAAAACCGACTGGTTCCGTTGATTTTGTGGCCTGGTATGACCTAGCGGACTTGCTCGACGATCTTTGTGGCCTGGGGGGTTGGGAATGGTTAATCATCGACACCCAACAAATTGGCGATCGCCTAACCCTCACCGGCTCCCTCACGATCCATGGGGATGACCGCAGTTTGACCAGGCAGGCCACCGGCACTGAAGACATTGATTGCAATAGCTACGGTGATCCAAGCTCCAATGCGGAGGCCATGGCCCTGAGAAGATGTTGCGCCAAGTTTGGCCTGGGCCGTGACCTATGGCGGAAAAACAAACCCCAGCCCCTCAAAATGGGACAACGACAAGAACCAGAGAAACAGACAGTTTTGGCCCCTGGCACTATCTCACGGGAAGAATGGCTCAAGAGAAAACAAGCCAAATCCTAAATAAAGTTCAACCCTCAATAACAATGGGGGATTCTTGCACCAACTAAGCTCTAACCATTGCGGAAGAATGCTTTAGGGCAGAAATAGCCCGGAGATTTAACAATAACCAAGATTGATAAGACCTATAAGTTTCTGTATATTAAATGACTTTTTTACTTTAGCTATTTAGCTAGAAAGTATTTAGATTTATCTGCTCCCACTTAGGAAACAATGCTGATAACCTCTCTATGACTTAAAACTTAACGGTTTTTTATTTCTAGCGCAATTACAAAAACGATGCTACTACCCCCTCACGGTCAACCCAAAGAAAAAATTTTCAAACTCCTTGAAAAAGATGAGACTTTTAAGTTATGGTCTTGAATTACTAGCCTTTACCCCCGGAGTTCTTCTACCCCTGTACCCCACTAAAAAAGGCAACGGGCAAAAAAGGCCCATCGCCAATAGCAAAAAAATAGTGCAAAATCCTGTAAATTTATTGGGAGGATCCACCGTTCCCCATTCAGTATTTAGAGGTTTGAAATGTTTCAGCGGCAAGGTCAGCCGCATCCTATAGTTCCCCAAAACAACCAAAGACCCAAATTCCTCTCAGCTTGGCGGCGGGCGGAATTCAGGTCTGCTCTAGTTGTCCTAAGAAAGGATGCGTATCTAGAAATAATCGGTTCTTGTGCTCTTTGGGAGAGCAAGAAGCAACCAAAGGAAAGGAGGCTTCTGAGATGAAGCATTATAAAACTTCACACGGGTCCTATTCTAGCGCATTCTCCCCCCTCCTAGTCAATAACCCGAACCATTCCAGCTTTGGGGAGAACAAATTACAACCCACCAGCCGCCACAATCCTTGCCCAGTCTGCGCTAAAACCAATGGCAATTGCCGCACCATAGCCGATGGTGGGGTGCTGTGCATGACTTTCCCCGACGGAGATGGTCATCCCGATCATCGCTACGTCAAACCCAGTGAGAATGGACTTTGGGGTGTTCATTACCCCCGCAAGGATGGTGATTTTGACCGACAAGCCTGGGAAAAAAGGAAGGAGGAGAGGGAAACCAGAAATCAGGAAATTGAACGGCAAAGCCGAGAAAAATGTCTCAGCCCAGAGCAACGGGATAGGGGCTATAAAGCCATCCTTGACCAGTTGACTTTGACTGATGAAGATCGCTCCTATCTAGAAGGCCGCGGGATATTACCAGAGGTTATTGCCCGATGTCGTAGCGTGAAAAAGTGGCAGAAATTGAGCCATACAGCCCATGTAAACTTGCCTGGGGTCAATCGCTATGGCAGCGGGTTAAACAACCCAGCCGATGGGATTCTAATTGCTATTCCCGGCATTGGAGGATACCTAACCAATCTCCGACTAAATGTCCCCCTCGACCTCAACCGAAAATACTCAGCCATATCTAGTGCTAATCGTGGGCTCAAGCCCAACCTAGAAGATGGGGGCACTCCCTTTGGGATATTTTTCCCCGAGAACTGGACAGACTTTACCCATATCGGCATTTGTGAAGGACCTGAGTACAAAGCTCCGTCCGCCGCTCAGAGATTGAACTTTCCCGTAGTTGGGTTTGAGGGGGCGGCGGGAATGACTACAATCAAACGTTATCCAGCCCGATTAAAACAAATTGAGGATTATGTCAAAGAGCAATTATGCAAACTTACGAAGAACGAGTATTTAAAGCTTTCCAGTGTATGGCAAAGCACTATGATGAGCTTTGCGACTTTTTTGACTGGGCAAACTACAAAGGATACGCAGACGGAGTACTCATTTCCAGTACAAATATCAGCCCAGTTTGCTTTCAAGATTCTTGGTGTCTGTTTGTTTCCCACCATGAATGGGCAAAAGATTGGGACTATCTTCACGGAAAGCAAGAAACTATTAAAGGAGTGGAGTACGCCGTCGAGCTTTGGAACAAAAGAGCCTACCCCGACGGAGCTGTCGGATACCTTACCCCCGTCGCACTCGAGGAAATTCTCTAGTCCATTTAGGTTCTGCTTAATCCCTGATGCAGGGATGGAAAAGAATTCTTCGGTGATGGGATTTTATACAAAAACCCTAAAAGCTATAGAGTCCCAGGGTTACCTAGTAGATGTGGCCGATTGGGGCCAGGGCCACGACAAATCGGTGGGGGACATTGACGAAATCAGCCCGGAGCAGATCGCCGCCATCCAACTGGTTTCCCCGGAGGAAGCCTTTGCCGATGTACCTGGGCTACAGTCCACCGTTGCAGAGTTCAAGGATTGGGTTAGCAAACAGGTCAAACGGATTAAACCCCAGGGCTTTGGTGCTCCTGTGATTGCAGGGGAGCTATTCACCGGCGACCGGGTTGATGCCCTAATTAAACAACTGGAAAAAAATCGCTACGTTCTCGATGCTTCCTGGACTGGGGATGGTAAGTCCCATGCCATTGTCCCCCTGGCGAAGGTCCTGGCACATCGACTGGAAACATTGCATCCAGAGCAGGAAATCAAGATTTATCTGACTTCCCATTCCTACCGGCAACCCACGGTGGAGGCTTTAACCGCCATTCAAGCCATGCCCACCCGCCATGGAGACCGGTATTTTCCCCATGGGGAGCTAGAGGAAGCGGCTAACTGTATCCGTTCTAGGCAGTTTAACCAGGTGGCGGAAAAGGGCTATAACCCCCACCAGGGCGGTAAACATAATCCCATTTGTCACTCCTGCCCAGCTTTTAACTACTGTGGTACTGACCCCGGTATGTTCCGCCAGCAACGACGCTTAGCCCTGCAACACCAAATTATCCGTTGTCACCCCAGCCAAATTCCCGCTAAAGGGGAAAATCAACTCACTGTGGTGATTTGGGATGAACCGGCGGAGGAGCAACCCACCAAAACCATCAATACCAATATTGGGGAGCTAGACCAGGAAATTGCCTACCACCGTCGCCACTCCCAGTTGTCGGATGCCCAGAAAGATATTCTCGATGAAATGGCATCTCTGCTGGAAAGGTTAATGGCTGGTGCTCCCAAGTTGGGCCTGGACACTGCTGAGGTGCTTAACCAGGTCAAAGATCTCAACCAAGACCTACTAGGGGAACTGATCACCCTACTGGAGCAAAAGGAACGGGATTTATTTGATATTTTCCCAGCCCCCACCTTGGCTACCTTCAAGGATAACCAGGATGCTTTTGCAGGTTTAACAGCTAAGGAAACCGCCAAACTCAAGGGCCAGTTCCGCCGCAGTAATCAATACGCTGTGGGGGAAGCGACCAAAATGACGGAGGAAAAACTCCAGGAATTACCCAGCAATGGCCTAATCCATCTACTCCGTTGCCTCCAGGGCCAGGCCTCTGTCCAAATCCAACTGTTTCCCCAAAATCTGCTGCTCACCATCGATCGCCGTCAGGAATTGGCCCCCATCAGGAACGCTGATTATGTAGTTGCCCTAGATGCCACCAACAATGGGGCGGATTTTGCCTGCTTGCTCAATGTCGAAAAGGACAAGGTTAAGGTCATCAAACGAAAAACGGAAAAACCTTTCCAAAACCTCAAAGTTGTCCAAATTGTGCTGCCGGGGTGGGGTAGCTCCCGACCCAGTGATAGGGCCATGGAAAAGGCGATCGCCGTCAAGGATGCATTATTCCAAGCCTATGGCCCCATGCCGGTGCTCACCTACAAGGCTCAACTGGAAACCCTATTGGCGGCAGGGCAATGGTATCGGGATAGTCGGGGCAGTAATCAATTTGAGGGCCAGCCCCAGATGCTCTCCTGTGGTTTACCCCTGCCCAATCTGGGGGCCATCAAGGCACAATTCCTGGCCACTGGCGGACAACCCGCAGATTTTGAGGAGCATTACCACCGCCGCTCCCAAAGGGAAGTGTTGCAAAACTTTGGCCGTCAGCGGGCTAACCGCTACCCCCGCCAGCAGTTTACCCATTTCATTATCACCGGCGACCCCCAGCACAATACCATCCACGACCTAGGCTGGGTCAAGGAATTTGGGGCGGATTATGTTTGCCTCCATGGTTTTGAAATTACTCCCCACGCTGGCGATCGTTCCCAGATTGCCCGCTGGCATATTGTCGAGGCGATCCGTTCTGGCTTCACCACCGGCAGTGCCATTGCCGAGAAGTTAGGTTGCAGTCGTCGCAATGTGACCGATGTGTTGACCAATGGGGGAGCTACCCTCACTAAAGTTACCAAGACATTACTGGATACAACTGAACTGGGAAGTTCCTCTTATAAACCCCCTATAAGGCTCGGTTCCCACCTGGAGGATCTGCCGCCGGAAATTTTGGCTTTACTAGGAATTGACCTCCCAGAGGCGATCGCCGAAGTGGTGGAAATTATCCAAATTGTCGGTTGGCGATCCTTTGCCGAGGACTATTTACCCACTTTGCCCCAGCGTTTACGCTCTACTATCCTGGCAACTTTCTGGTCTTTCCTTGATTTGGTTGCCCCGGCCCCTGTTTGACTTGTTTTTTAACTAAACTGCAAACCTCAATATGAAAAGGAGTTTTAGCCATGGAAAACTTCGACACCTCGACCTATTTGCCGGATGTGAGGGATTCACGTTGGCAGGGGAACGACTGGGGAAAATCCAAACAACTCAGTTTGTTGAAATCGATCCCGACTGTCACACCATCCTCCAGCACCACTGGCCCCAGGGTGAAAATAAAACTTCGATGGCCCTTACCGGAAGTACGTCCCCGGCGATCTAGGGGCCAGGGTAGTGGTTATATCCGACTGCACTATTGCGAAAAACAGACCCGCTCCGGCAAAAAATCCTATGAGCAGTACTATTACCACTATGAGCTTTGGGAGAATGGCATCAGACAGCACAAGGGGTCAAAGTATATCCCCAAGGATAAGCTTGATGTGGTGCAGGAATGGGATAGAAAGAAAGTCGATGTAGTCCTCATTCTGCAATATCTTGGCAAAGACTGTACTAATCTATGAAGCCTTTCTAACGCCCGCCGGTGACAGCTCACTTTTTTGGAAAAATTGAACTGATATAGTGACTGTCTAAACAGTTAGACGTTTACCTGTCTGTATTGTTAGCTAGTTAAACAGTTAGAGCTGTGCGAGCATTTCCCTGCTTAGCTGTCTAGACGTTTGAAGTAAGCGACTAACAGCTCCTCCACTAATTCGGACATATCTTGCTCAGTGCTTAGGGTATGGGTGCGTAATTTTAGGTGGGTGGCTTTGGAGATATAAAGAGTGGTTTTTTTAAAATTTGGATCTTTACTTTTGGCGATCGCTGCTTCTGATTTTGTTTTGACTGATTCTGAACTAGTTGATTCTGCCTGAACAAAATTCTCGAAGCCGGCAAAGCGATTTTTTTCCTTAGCCATAAATTTCACCTCCCACGGTTTTGTAATCATTCCAACCGGCCCCTGCATACCGATCGCCTTTGACATCACGAACGACACAACCCTCTAAGGCGGCCTTGGGAAAAGCGGCGTATCGAGTGATCATTCGCTTAAAAACAGGTAATCCTAAGCTTTGGAGATATTCTTTGGCTTCTGTTCCTGCTGTGGAAGGTTTTGGCGGAACAATAGTCATCAAAATCCGAAAGTTTGGAATGTTTAGCTGTTTAAACGTCTGGATGTTTGCTTGTAATGCTCCCATGGAAAGGGCATCAGGAGACGTTGGCAAGATCATGAGGTCACACCCCCTAGCAAGGGATCGAATTTCTTCAATCTCTGGTCGGGCTGGGGTATCAACGACGATGTGCTCATAATTACGGGCCGCTTTTAATCCTTCCCGCTCATCAACAACTGGGAAATCTAGCTTTTCATGGGATGCCCAAAGCAGTGCCGAACGGTTCAAGTCCCCATCAATCAGGATTGTTGGAGCTTTGTTATTGAGGTAGGCGGCCAGGTGAATAGAGCTTGTGGTTTTACCTACCCCACCTTTAAAAGCAGTAACGGTGATAATCATTAGATGGTTAAATATTTAAAAGTTTAGACGTTTAACTGTGTAAACTTTCGAATGGCTAAAAGGGGAGACGCTTGGAAGTTTAAAATGTTGCTAAGATTTTTGGCAGCAATGTGCAATAAAAATTACTAGGGGTTAATGAGTCTGATTGTGAGGAGCTTGTCGAAGTTCGATTCAGACAGAGTGCCAAAGTTTTTATTAGGGGTTTCAAGTGATGACTAAAAAAATACTAGGGGTTTGGGATGAAAGATAACCGTTATTCTCCTGACTGGCCTCAGTTGGCCCTACAAAAAAAGCAAGCTGTTGGTTGGGTCTGTGAACGGTGCGGGGTGCAATGCCTCAAGCCTGGCGAGGGGAAGGGGTTATTAAAGGAGGAACGGTATCGGCTCAGGATGGCGGTTCATCACTGCGATTATGATCCAAGTAATAATTCCCCTAGTAATTTGATGGCTTTATGCTCCCCCTGTCATCTTCATTACCACCAGAGACAACGGGGGAATGTGACTCCAGGGCAGTTATCATTAGGTTTTGTTTATCGCTCTTGCCTTGTTTGTGCCCAACAATAAAGATTGCCACCCATGCCCAAACTGACCTTGCCTCAGCTAGAACGTCATCTTTTCAAGGCGGCGGACATTCTACGGGGCAAAATGGATGCTTCGGAATTCAAGGAGTATATCTTTGGGATGTTATTCCTTAAGCGAGCTTCAGACGTGTTTGAGCAGCAATATCAGCAGATTATTCGGGATAATCTGGCGAAGGGTCGATCTGAGGAGGAAGCAAAACAACGGGCGGAAAGAGCAAGTAGTTACCAAGACTTTTTTGTACCGGAACGGGCGAGGTGGGCAACGATTCGGGATGAACTCCATGACAATGTGGGTAATGGTCTAAATAAAGCTCTGGCTGCTTTGGAGGAGTCGAATGTGGCTTTATCTGGAGTTTTGGGACATATTGATTTTAATCGGAAGGTGGGGAAGACCACGCTATCGGATACTAAGCTGCGGGAATTAATTTTTCATTTCAATAAGTACCGTTTGTTGAATGAGGATTTTGTTTTTCCTGATTTACTTGGTGCTGCCTATGAGTATCTGATTGCCGAGTTTGCGGATTCAGCAGGGAAAAAGGGGGGGGAATTTTATACGCCTCGTGATGTGGTGCAGTTGATGGTGCGTTTGGTGAAGCCAGCGGCAGGGATGTCAATCTATGACCCCTGTGTGGGTTCGGGGGGGATGCTCATCCAGGCGAAGCAGTACATTGAGGAGTGTGGCGGTGATTCCCGGAATTTATCGCTCTGTGGTCAGGATAATAATGGTGGGGTTTGGGCAATCTGCAAAATTAATATGTTGTTGCACGGGATTAAGGATGCTCGGATTGAAAATGAGGATACGTTACAAAATCCTCGGCATATCGTTGATGGAGAGTTAGAGCGGTTTGATCGGGTGCTGAGTAATCCGCCTTTTTCTCAGAATTACGAGAAAACAAATCTGGAGTTTAAAAATCGGTTTAATCATGGCTGGTGTCCGGAGTCGGGTAAGAAAGCCGATTTGATGTTTGCTCAGCATATGCTCTCGGTGTTAAAGGTCGGGGGAATAGTGGCGACGGTAATGCCCCACGGGGTTTTGTTTCGGGGTGGGGATGAGCAGAAGATTCGTAAAAGTTTGATTGAGAAGGATCAGATTGAAGCAATTATTGGTTTACCGCCGAATTTGTTCTATGGCACTGGTATCCCGGCTTGTATTTTGGTGATGCGTCGGGCTGGGGAAAAACTACCGGAACGTCGGGGCAAGGTGCTATTTATCAATGCGGATGCGGAGTTCTATGCCGGTCGGGCCCAGAATTATTTGAAGCCGGAGCATATCGAAAAAATTGTGAATGCGTTTGAGGCATTTGTGGATATTCCAGGTTATGCGGCGGTGGTCAGTCGGGAAATTTTGGCTGCTGAGGAGAATGATTTTAATTGCAATATTCGGCGTTATGCGGATAATGCGCCACCACCGGAACCGCAGGATGTGACGGCTCATTTGTTGGGGGGGATTCCTTTCGATGAGATAGAAGCACAACGGAATTTGATGGGCAGTCATGGGTTTGACCCGCTGCGAATTTTAGTGGAAAAGGCTTAGGGAGATTTTGGTAATGCAATATTTTGATTTTTTGCCGGAGATTACTGAGAAGTCGCAAATTAAGGATTTTGTGGCGAATGATGCGGGGGTGAAGACCCAGGAGGCAAGGCTCTATGGGGCGTTTGACGAGTGGTGGTGGTTGCATTCGCCGATGTTGAACCAGTTGCCGGAGTCGAAGGGTTTGATGGAGCTGCGGACGGCGTTTTTTGAGTCGTTTATTGCTAGTTTGGAGCCTGTGGGTCTGTTGGATCGGTTTAAGGTGACGGGGGTTATTGCCACTTGGTGGGATGAGGTACGGTATGAGTTGCGGACGTTGGCGGAGTCTGGTTTTTCAGGGTTGGTGGATAGTTGGATTGATACGATTCGGGATGCTCTGGAGGATGACGATGATGATCAGCCTAAGGGTAAAGAGCAGTTTGATCCGTTGAGCCACAAGTTAGTGGTACAGCTTTTGGCGGATTATCTGGAGGAAATTGAAGCGGCGGAAGGTCTGGTGGCGGATCTGGAACAGCAAAAGGTAGCGTTTGAGCAGGGGGATGATGATGCTGAAGAATCAGATGACGATGAGGAGGAAACGGTGAAAAATGTGGCCAAGGCTCTGGACGATCGCCGGAAGGATCTCAAGAATGACATTAAGGATGCTCTGAAACGGATCAAAGTGCTGAAGAGTGGGGCAACGGTGAAGGGGCAGAATTCGATCGCCGCCCAAAGAAAGTTAGGCAATGATACGACGGCACTGGAGCGGGAACTTGTGGAACTGGAGGGGTTTGTGGCTCCGGTGTTGGCTGAGATTGGGGAAATTGAGGCGAGGTTGGAACCCTATAACGAGATTAAGGCTAGTTTGGCGGAGGCCCGGAAGGCTTTACGGGGGTTGAAGGATCAACTTATTGGGCGGTTAGTGGCGGCACGGGCAGAGCTTGGTGAGGAGGGTTGTGAAAAGTTGGTGTTGGCGGCGTTTTATGAGGGGCTAAAGTCCCATCTGGATCGCTATGGGGCGGCGCATTTTCAGCAGGTGGTGGCGGCGGTTGAGAATTGGTGGGATAAGTATCGGGTGACGTTGCGGGATATTGTCAGCGAACGGGACACTGCGGCGGCAAAGTTAGATCAGTTTTTGGAGGGATTGGGATATGTCTAATAATTGGAATATATTAAATTTTGGAAATTTGATAATTCTCGAATATGGCAATACTTTAACAGAAGAAAATAGAAGTGGTGGAGATTATCCCGTTTATGGATCTAATGGAATTATTGGATTCCATAAAGCTTATTTATTAGATTCTCCTAATATAATTGTTGGGCGTAAAGGCAGCGTAGGCGAAGTAGTTTGGGCAAATAAAAATTGTTGGGCTATTGATACCACTTATTATGTAACTTTAAAACAAGACAATAGTTTACGCTTCATTTATTGGTTATTAAAGTCTTTTGATTTGAGAAAACTTGATAGTTCTACAGGAGTACCTGGACTTAATCGAAATGATGTTTATAGAATTAAATGCAATTTGCCATCACTGCCAGAGCAGGAAAAGATAGCAGAAATATTGGATACGATGGATGAGGCGATCGCCAAAACGGAGGAGTGTATCGCCAAGCTGAAGAAGATCAAAGCGGGCTTAGTCCATGACCTGCTGACCCGTGGCATTGATGAAAACGGCGAACTCCGTGACCCCGTAAGGCATCCAGAACAATTCAAACAGTCGGCGATCGGGCTTATTCCTAAGGAGTGGGATATAAAAGAGTTGTCTCAATTAGCTACTGTTGATCGAGGTAAATTTACTCATAGACCAAGAAACGATCCTAATTTTTATGGAGGACAATATCCTTTTATTCAAACGGGAGACATTGCACAAAATTTAGGTCAAGTAATTCGTTCATATACACAAACTCTAAATGAAAATGGGGCAAAGGTTAGCCGAGAATTTCCTGTAGGAACAATTGCAGTAACAATTGCAGCAAATATTGCTGATACAGCCATCTTGGGGATACCTATGTTTTTCCCTGATAGTATTGTTGGTGTTACTGTGTTTCCACAATTTAATCATCGGCTAGTTGAACTCTGTATTAGATTTGCAAAACATAAGTTAGATGCTAAAGCAACTCAAAGTGCACAAAAAAATATAAATCTTGAAGATTTAAGACCTTTACTTATTCCATTTCCTAGGAATCCGAAAGAGCAGGACAGAATGTCATCTGTATATGAAAAATTTGATGAACGATTAAAAAAAGAAGAAGCATATCTTGAAAAACTCAAGCTACATAAAAAAGGACTAATGCACGACCTCCTCACTGGCAAAGTCCGAGTTAACCATCTTTAAAAACCGCTAAATAGGGCGCATAACAAAAAGCTCGGTTCCGTTTTTGTCCTGTGATTTCCTCTAGCAGCCCCACATCACAAAGGTCTTTCACCAACTTATTTGCATTTGGGTAGGATAACCCTGTTACCTCCATGGCATGTTCTACTGTGAAGATCGGCTTAAAATACAGCGTTTCCAATAAGGCGATCGCATTCCCAGACTTCCGACCCATCTGATCTAACAGCAAAATACGATGTTCTTCCTTTAACTGGACAATCTGCCGTGCTGTCCTTGCCGCTTCATTCGCTGTTTCCGCAATCCCCCGCAGAAAAAACTTTAACCAACTTTCCCAATCCCCAGCATCCCGAACCCCCTGTAACAGGTCATAATAACGAGTTCGGTACTTCTTAAAATAGTAGGAAATATAAAGCAGAGGTCGCTGGAGAATCTGCTGCTCACAAAGCAAAAAAGTAATCAACAAACGACCCACTCGACCATTACCATCCAGAAACGGGTGAATCGTCTCAAACTGAGCATGAGCCAAGCCAATCTTGATCAGCGGCGGCACATAACTCGCATCCTGAAGCCCACAACCACTTGCCCCAATCCAATTCTGAGTACGGCGAAACTCCCCCGGACTCCGTTCAGCACCCCGAACCCCCTGCATCAGTTTTTCATGGATCTCCCGAATTAGTCGCAGAGAAATCGGCAAAGACTGTAAACGCTTCAGACCATAATTAACCGCCGCAATATAGTTCACCACCTCAGCCACATCCTGCGGATTATCCGGATCCAAAGTCTGAGATTCAAACTCTAATACATCAATTAGAGAAGCCTGAGTGCCTTCGATCTGACTCGATAACACCGCCTCTTTCCGCACATACATAAACACGAATAGATTAGGATTCGGTAGTGCATCCGTTGAACCATCCAACCGACCCAATGCCCGATCAGCTTTAGAGAGCAAGTTCCACATTTCCTGATCCATTTCGACGGCAGGATTTGGTGGCAAGGGTTTTGGAATAAACGCCCGATAACCTTCCACCTGCTGCACATACTGACCTGCTCGGCTGGCGATCGCCATAATTATCGCTTTCGTTAATACTGCATTGATTTCAAGCTTATATTATCGGAAAAGACTGCTTTTCATTAATAAGGAAAAATGTCGCACCATTTTTAACAAAACTCCATAAATCTATAGGTAGTGGTGTTCAAGTAGCTCAAAGTTAAATTATCGTTTTATAAGCCACTATAGGTAGTGTGATATGGATTTAGATGCACGGTTTGAGTGTGATATCACACCATTGCGATCAACCTTTATCACGTATAACCAAGGAAGGGCACAGCCCAGGGGTAGTCGTAGGACTGCCGCACGAGCCGCCACCGGATTAAAGGTTGCGGTTTTTGTGTTTTATCGTACCCTCAAAAATTTGATCAGCACCTTCCCTGGGCGTGACCATTGCCAAAAACTTCGCAAAACGCTAAGATTTGATTGTGGTTAACCCCATAATCGAGGAAAGCAGATGATGGCTGTCAACCCCATCTTGAGCAACGTTGCCTATGCACATCATCTCGAAAACTGCCCTGAAGCAATTCTGGGAAAAGCATCCGAATGCCAAAGCGAGCTTAACGGCTTGGTACAAAATTGCCAGCCATAGCCAGTGGAAACATTTAGATGATGTTCGTCAAACCTTTCCCCATGCAGATCCAGTTGGGCAACTAACTGTATTTAATATTGGTGGAAATAATTATAGGCTCATCACCAAAATTGTCTTTCCCACAAACGAGAGCAATATTGGGCGAGTTTATATCAGAGACGTGTTAACCCACGCAGACTATAGCAAAGGTAATTGGAAAAAGGATTCATGGTTTAAATCATAAATCTAATTTCCTAAAAGATTAAGGAATAGCTAACTTAGACAAAATCTTTAAATCATCTTGCTTTCCTTTTAAGGCACTTAGTTTTTTATATTAATCTTTGTCAAAGACAAAATTACCTTACTTAGCATAAAATTATTACCATGAGCTGCACATACTTAGAATTAATCAAGTCTTTTCCCCCCCGCCCTATTCGCTCTCCAGAAGACTTTGGGGCAACTCAAGCAGTGGTTAATAATCTCCTCGATAAAGAAGTGCTGACTGCTGACGAAGAGGACTATTTAGAAGTCCTTGGCACTTTAATCTACGAATACGAACAACAGCAAGGGGATATTATTCCCGATATTCATGGCACAGAACTCCTTCAAATCTTAATAGAAGAATATGAATTAAAGCAAAAGGATCTAGTGCCAATTTTCAAAACGGAATCTATTGTTTCTGAGGTGTTAAAAGGCAAGCGACAACTCACAACCCGTCATATCCAAGAATTGGCCACATTTTTCCATGTCTCACCAGCGGTATTTTTTCCTGCGAATTCTTCTGGGGATTTGCTTGCTGCCTAAATTAAATCAGTGTCTAGGATTATGAAATCAAGCCCTGAATATCTTTATTCTGAAAAACCTACCCTAGATGAATTAAAAAAACTTGGCTGGCAATATGTTCCTGGCTGTTTGGAAGATCAACCTGTTCCTACTGATCCACTGATTACTGAACGGGAAAGTTTTAAGCAGATTCTTATTAAGCCCCGACTTCAGCAAGCCCTTAAGCGCATTAATCTGACTGATGATGGAGAGCCATGGCTAGATGACTACCAAATTGAGTCGGCCATTTCCCAGCTAGAGCGGGCTGTCACCACCGAAAAGCTGATCGAAGCCAATCAACTCATCACAGAACTGCTCTGGAATGGTGTGACTGTATTCGTTCCCAATGGTAAAGATGAAATTGTTCAGTTCATTGATTTCGAGAATATTGAGCAGAATGATTTCCTTGCCATCAATCAATATCGAGTTGATCCCCCCAGCTCTAACGGTAAACATTTCTCAATTCCGGATATTGTCTTATTTGTCAATGGTATCCCTCTAGTGGTGATGGAGTGTAAAAGCCCAACACTACAAAATCCTCTCACTGATGCCATTGAGGATTTACTGAAATATTCCAACCAACGCAACAGTGAACAGCCCGAGGGCATAGAAAAGCTATTCCATTACAACTTAATGATGGTGGCAATGTCCCAAAACCGGGCCGTAGTGGGAGCAGTGTGTGCGAAACATGATGAATATTTAGCTTGGAAAGATGTTTATCCCGCCACCCCCGAATCCATTGCCCAGATTTTTGCAGTCGAGAAACTTATCGGTGACCGTCAGACTTTGGTGGCCGGACTCCTCAAACCTGACATTGTGCTGGATGTCCTGCGGAACTTCACCATGTTCAGCACCCACACCGGCAAACTTGAAAAGGTTCTACCCCGTTACCTCCAGTACCGTGCCATCCTCAAGGCGATCGACCGACTGCAAAATAATTCAACCCGCCAAGACCATAGTGATGACCGGAGAGGTGGTATTGTCTGGCATACCCAAGGGTCAGGGAAAAGCCTCTCAATGGTGTATCTAATCCGAAAAATTAGGCGGACACCAAACCTAAAACGCTTCAAAATCGTTATTGTGACCGACCGCACCGACCTCGAAAAACAGCTATCGGCAACCGTTAAACTCACCAAAGAACCCTTACAAATTGCCAAAAATGTCAAACAACTTGAACATTATCTAGCCCAACCTGGAGCCGGATTAGTTTTCGGCATGGTTCAAAAATTCCGGGGTGAAGATGAAGAACCTCAGGACATCGAAGAATATATACCCGAACATCTCAACGATTCCCCAGAAATCTTGGTGATGATTGACGAGGCTCATCGCTCCCATGCCAGTGCTCTCCACATGAATTTGATGAAGGCATTACCCAACTGCGCCAAGATTGGTTTTACCGGGACTCCCATTGTTGCGGCGAAAAAGAAAAAGACCGCCGAGATTTTTGGCGGCTGGATTGATAAATATACGATTAAAGAATCTCAAGAAGATGGCGTTACCCTACGCATCATGTACGAAGGCTTAGAAGCCAGAGCTACAGTTGCCAATGGAGAAACATTGGATCAGCTTTTTGAGGTTATTTTTCGGGATAAATCTGAAGAAGAGCGGGGTAAAATCAAACAAAAATATGCAACCCGTGGGGAAGTTGGTGAAGCAAAGGAACTGATTGTGGCAAAGGCAAAAGATATGCTGCAACACTACATTCGTCATATTTTGCCCAATGGTTTTAAAGCCCAAGTCGTTGCTTCCAGCCGTCGGGCCGCCATCCGTTACCATGAAGCTTTTTCTCTCGCTCTACAGGAAGTAATTCAGAAAGTAGAGAATCAGCGGGCAATTCTCCAAAGCCTTGATGATGAGGCGATCGCCAGTCTCGATCAGGAAACCCAATATTTAGCCTATTGCTCTCGTCATCTCGAAATACTCCGCACCTTAGAAACCGCTGTTGTTATTTCGGGCGATAAAGAAGATCCTCAAGATTGGCAATGCTGGACAAGTCAGAGTAATCAAGATCAGTTCATTGAACGTTTCAAAAAACCATTGGCCGAAGATGGCCTAGCTTTTCTAATTGTAAAAAGTATGTTGCTGACGGGCTTTAATGCCCCCATCGAACAGGCAATGTACATAGACCGCAATATGGTCGAGCACGAACTCCTTCAGGCGATCGCCCGTGTGAACCGCACCTATGACGGGAAAGATTACGGTTTAATCGTTGATTACCATGGCATCAGAATTGATGAAGCCCTTGCTATGTATGACGTGGAGGATTTAATTGATTCCCATTTTGACATTTCGACAGAACTACCCAAACTCGAAGATCAATGCAGACGAGTCCTATCCATTTTTGAAGAATCCCAAACTGATATAAGTGACGTTGAAGCCTGTTTACAATTGCTCGATGATGAACGACTAAGGGTTCAATTTATCGAGTCTCTAAAGGTATTTCTTGAAACCCTTGACCTTATTTTGCCCCGACCGGCCGCTGCCCCCTATATCCCCATTGCTAAAAAATTAGGTCTAATTCGTAAATCATTAGCAGATCTTTATCGTGATGAACATCTTGATTTAGTCGGTGCGAGAGCAAAAGTTAGAGAATTAATTGATAGTTACATCCAAACTCAAGGCATTGACCCCAAAACCCCCCCTGTTGATATTCTTTCCCTTGAATTTCAACAACAAGTTAACCAGCGTCAATCCACAAGAACCCAAGCGGCGGAAATGGAACATGCTGCCCGTCACCATATTTCAGTCCATTTTGATGAAGATCCCGTTTATTACAAAAATTTGAGCGAACATCTTGAGGAAATCCTGCAAAAATACTCAGATAATTGGGATGAAAGAGCCGCAGCCCTTGAGAAATATACTCAAAATATCCAAAACGGCAGACAAGAGAATGGCACAGGCTTAGATCCCCAGAGGGAACAGCCCTTTTTTGATCTGCTCCAACAACAGACTAATATTGATCAAGCTCCACTCATTGAAGTGACCAGAGAAATTCTTACCCACATTATCGCTACCATTAGCCGCATCAACTTCTGGAACAATCCTGTTGCCCAGAATAATCTCAAAACTTGGATTGTAAATTATTTGGATGATCAAGATATTGTCTCCTTTGAACAACAAGAGGCGATCGCCGATCAATTGGTGCAACTTGCTAAAAAGCGTCATCAATGGTTAGTACGATGAACATCATTGCTTATAAAGATTTAACCCTAGAAGTTCGTCGTAGCAGTAGACGACGCACAGTGGGCATCACCGTCGAACGAGATGGTAGCCTGATCTTGTCAGCACCAGAGCAAACTCCAGAATCAAAATTACAAGAAATTGTTCATCAGCGCAGTCAGTGGATTTATAAACACCTGATTAGAAAAGAAATTCTTAATCCCTCAGTGCCAGAGAAAGAGTATGTCTCTGGTGAAGGATTTCCTTATTTAGGGAGAAACTATCGCCTACAAGTCATTGCAGATGATGCTAGTCAAGAAAAACTTAAATATTACCGAGGACGATTTCAGCTACAACAATCATCGCAACACCAAGGTCGAGAATTATTTATTGAATGGTATAAAAGTCATCTTAAAGCCCATCTTCAGAGTAAAGTGGAGCAGTTTAAGCATCGAGTTGAAGTCAATCCCAACTCAATTCAGATCAGAGAGCTTGGGAATCGTTGGGGTTCATGTAGCACAAAAGGAGATCTATATTTTCACTGGCGAGTCGCAATGCTTCCAAGCAACATAGTAAATTATGTAGTTGTTCATGAAATGGCTCATCTTAAAGAACGCCGCCACAATCAAACTTTTTGGGAAACTATTGAATGTATATTGCCTGATTACCAAGACTCAAAACAATGGTTAGCGACTCAAGGTATATACTACGATCTCTAATAGCGAGATAGTAATGAAAATGAGCAGATTAATCGAGAGGGAGAAAAACAACTTTGAGGGCCATGCATGAAGGAACCGCCGGTCTAGGATGCTAAATCCTCGTCGCTGATACTGATAGGGTGGTTTTTGTCAATGAAAATTTTAATTTTAAGCTATAATATTAAATTATTAAAGATATTGCTGAAAAATAGTAATGTTTTATATGATATTAGACTCCACACTAGCCCATCCATTAATCCTTATTTCTCAGAAAGGTAGGGGAAAAATCTGGCAAAATTATAGTTAAGGTGATCAATCACTATACTGATGAGATTTTCCAAGTTTATTCTGTTATTTAAAAATAATTATGAAAAATATTATTATCTCAAATTTAGTCGATAAATTTAAACAAGTAGAATCTCTATCACAAGATTTACAAGAATCTGAAATTTTTGAGCATTTTAGTAATTATTGTATAGTCTCTAACGAATATCAAGAAGAATTTAATATTTTAAATATTCGTGTAGCTGGAGGAAACGATTTAGGTATTGATGGTATAGCAATTATAGTAAATGGTTCTTTAATTAATGATGTAGAAGAATTAGAGGATCTCATTACTAGAAACAAATTAATTGAGGCAACTTTAATATTTATACAAGCAAAAAGCGGTGAGAATTTTGAAGGATCAGAGTTTTCAAATTTTGTTTTTGGCATAAAAAATTTTTTCGACTTTCAATCTAAGTTAAATATTAATGATGAATTAAAACACAAGCAGTCTTTAATCAAAAAAATATACGATGATCCACTACTATTTAAACGAGGAAGTCCTCAGCTTAAGTACTACTATGTTTACACTGGTATATGGTCAGATGCAGAAGTGTTGAACGATAGTTATAAAGAGAAAAAAAGCCCTTTAAAATGATAGAATAAAGGGCAGAAATATTAGAATAATTGAAGCGATGATATCAAATTTTGGACATATTGTCAAAACTTATCTATCTAATTTTCCTAAAGATGACTACCCAGTATTAGACACATTTAAGTTTGTGAGTATCTGGTTAGGATTAGTGTTAGACCAGAGCCAGACAAGCATGAGGAGTATGTTTAAAAGACTGAACTTACGAGGAGAGACAGTCGATATATCTACATTCTCAAAGGCAAGCAAAAAAAGGGATGTGGGAGTTTTTAGAGAAATAATATTTTCCTTAAAAAAGGAATTGTCGAAAAGGAAGGAAATTAAGCAGGGAGAATTAGAAATATTTCCTCTCGATTCAACCATTGTCAGCATAACTAGTAAGTTGATGTGGAACCTTGGATTTCATCAGGTAAAAGTATTCAGTGGGATTAACTTATCAACAGGGATTCCGGGGGGAATAGTAATTCACTTTGGACAAGGTCATGATAATAAATATGGGAATGAAACAATAGAAGAGACTCCAGAAAATGGAGTAGCAGTAATGGATAGAGGATTTTGTGACTTACAGAGAATCAAGAGATTACAAAAGGAGAATAACAAATATCATGTATTAAGAATAAAGAATAATATAAAGCTAGAAAAATTAGCCAATGATAACTATATGGTTGGAACTGGAAAGAATAAAATAGAGAGTAGAGTGGTAATATTCACCCATGATAATTCAGAGTTTAGATTGGTTACAAATTTACCTATAGAAAGTAAAGAAATAGAAGGAGTTAGTGATGAAAAAATAGCAGAAATTTATAAAAAAAGATGGCAAATAGAATTGTTATGGAAATTCTTAAAAATGCACTTAAAGCTGAATAGACTGATTGCCAAAAATGAGAATGCAATTGGGATTCAAATCTATACCTGTATAATTGCTTATTTAATACTAAAATTACTGGTAATCCCAAAAGAAGCAGGTACAACAATGTTAGACAAACTACGTTATTTACAGGCTTTCATGTGTGAAAAAATAAGCTATGTACACTGGCTAAGGGAGTTAGCACTAAGGTGATGAATTTGCTTTGCTATAGGATTATTCTGTCTATTTTTAGGTCGTACATAAGTGCGATTCAACGATTCTGGGTCAGATGATGACAATTCTCTAGAGAGAATAAAAATTGAAGATAAAAATATTAGCGATTTGAACTTATTTAACTCAGTCTCTTCCTTTGTAGTTGATAATAAAGAAATTCAAGAAAAAATTAGATATGCTACAAATAGTATATCTAAAACAATTGAATTTGAAAAAAGAATTTCGTTACCTACAATAGAGAATATACAGCAGTCCTTCTTAGGTATTATTTCAGCTGAAGAATTAATTAAATTAATTACTGATTCGTCTAATAACATTTTGAGAGGGATATTCTATGATAACGTTAGAGATTTTCAAGGAGACAATGAAGTAAATACTGAAATTAGTAATACAATTCAATCAAGTTTTCAAGATCTTTTTGTCTTATTAAATAATGGAATAACGATTGTTGCCGAGCACGCATCACAAATATCTAGCAAATTAACTATTGAAGGATTTCAAGTTGTTAATGGTTGTCAAACTTGTCATGTTTTATATAACAATAAAAACCTGATTAATGATAAAATTTATATTTCCCTTAAGATAATTGTTTCTGATGATAATGATGTTAAGACTAGGATTATTAAAGCTACTAATCAACAAACAGTAGTAAAAAAAGAAGAATTAATTGCAATTACAGATTTTCAAAAAGAATTAGAATCTTACTATGAAGCTCAGCCTGAAGAATATAGACTTTACTACGAAAGACGATCTAAGCAATATGCATCTTTAACAAATATAGAAAAAGTTAGAATTATCACCATCCCACTCCAAATAAAAGCTTTTTCATCAATGTTTCTTGATTATGCCCATTTAGCAGGTAGATACCACGCAAATCTACTTACTTCAGTGAATGATAATATTTTCATTAATACTCACCAAAAAATTGCTTACTACGTTAGTGCTTATGCTAGCTATAAAATCGATTATTTATTAAGGAATAAACAAATCGACAAAAAATACAATCCATTCAAATACATAATACTAATGGGAATAAATTTATATTTGTCTGAACATAAAAAAACTAATAATATTTCATCTAAAAAGTTTGCTAGTTATTGTGAAATTATCAAGGAAAATCTTTGGGATGATGATAAACTTACGACAATGATCAGTCAGATTATAAATAATATCAATCATATTACTCAAACAGATCTTGACAGAAGTTATGCAAAGACAAGAAGTTTTATCGATACGTTTAAGGACAAATTCAAATAACTATAATAAGCGCCCCCAAAACCTCGCTCACCATTTTTCCATCCTCTCCTGACATTCCTTAGCCATAAATCTCACTGTTGATATCCTCTCACGGGGCACTAGGCGATCGCCAGAATTTCCCGAATCGAATCCAGCACCTCCGTAATATTGTGGGGTCGTCCAGCATTGCCACTAGACTTCATTCAGCTTTATCTTGAAAATATATTAGTTTTGAAGGTATTAAATCAGTAAAATTAAGTATTTAGTCAGTAAAAACTAATGGGAAGTTATCGATCGCCAAAATCCAAACAGATAACCACAGGGGTTTTCGTAGTAGTTGCCATGATTTTATTTCAGGGGAAAGATTCGCTCTACTATCACAACGGCAACGGTGGCGATAACTGGAAAATTGGCTCACCTCAGACCCATATATTCAATGCTCATCAGACTCGTTCCCTAGAAGACCTTCAAATCCAAGCCCTTACCCTGGTCAACCGCGATCGCCAATTAAACAACCTCGCGCCCCTGGTGGCAGACCCCTTGATTACCAAAACCGCCCAAGGTCATGCGGAAGATATGGCCAAACGGAATTTTTACGGTCACGATACCCCTGAAGGAAAGTCCCCCACCGACCGCTATCAAGCTTTGGGTGGTAAGGGTGGGGTCGGTGAAAATATTGTGGTCTTACCCGGCTCTCCACATTTTTCTCTCAACTATGGGCTGGTAGAAAGGTTTCAGAAAAGTTGGATGTATTCGGAAGGACATCGCAAAAACCTATTGACCCCGAATTACACTAAGTTTGGCTATGGCATTGCCACCAATCCCAATACTGCTAAAGTCTATGCTGTTCAAAATTTTCAATAGTCGCCATTAAACCCCTAGTAAAATATCAACACATAGGTCGGGCCCCCTACGGTTAAGGAACTATCATCAACTTATCGCTTGATTTCCTGAATTTCAGTCAGTGTAAATCTTCCTAATCCCCATAGTAAATAAAATGAAATAAAGCTTATTAGAGATGTTCGCAAAGAATTAAAATTTAAGAAATGGTTTCTATACTTTAGAATAGACTCTAATTTTCTACTTTCACCATTTATACGTTATGCTTGACTTCTCAGCAATTTCTGAAGCTTTGGATATATTTGATGGAGTTCGTAATGAAATTGTCGGTGCTGTGGGAGAATCAATCTTTAATCAAGCGGCAAAAAAATATCTAAGTGATGACTATATCCTAATTAATGACATTGTTTTAAAGTCTAGCAGCGGTACAACTCAGATAGATCAAGTTATAGTTTCAAAATTCGGGTTATTTGTTATTGAAATAAAGAATTATAAAGGTTGGATTTGGGGAGATGTTAATAGTCAGTATTGGGCACAAACTTTATCTAAGGGAAGCAAAAATAAATTTCAAAACCCCATTCGACAGAACTATAAACATATCAAAGCCCTAGAATGTCTCTTGAAATGTCAGCCAAATTATTTAAAATCATTAGTTGTTTTTTCATCTTTTTGCCAATTTAAAACATCATTACCTTCAAATGTTGTTCAAGGGGAAGCTGCATATATAAATTACATCAAAGAACATAAAGAATCTTTAATTTCAGATGATGAAGTTAAGGAAATTACCCAAAAAGTATTGGGAGCCAGATTAGATGCCAGTGAACATAGAAAGCATATCCAAAAAGTCAAGAATCAATATCAAAATGCTGATGAAAATACTGCTCCTGAATGTCCTAAGTGTGGAAAAAATATGGTATTGAGAAAATCTAAGTCAGGCCCTAATGTTGGGCGAAGTTTCTGGGGATGCAGTAGTTACCCTCAATGTCGAGGGATTGTCAATATTAAAACTGCTGAAGAAAAAGCCGCAGATGACATCAACAAAATGCACAAATTATTCAAGCGTCTTTTTTGATTAATCTTTGTTTCTTAATGATTGCCGTTAAACCCTAGTAATTTTAAAAAGAAATTGTTGACAAGGCTTGCTCCTTTTCCTGTTCAGAAACCTCCAGATAGTGAGATAGCACATTCAAATTCTTATGACCACTAATCTTTTGAATAACCCGTAGATTAATGCCCTTGCGACACATCATGGTTAATGCAGTGCGGCGGAAAGAATGGGTAGATACCCCCCTGACTTCAATCCTATCCGTAGCAGCTTTCAAAATTTTGTGGGCCATGGAAGGATGAAAATGTGACCCCACCCGTTTGCCCCGAAATACATAGGAAGATGAAAACCTAAAGCATTGTTGTTGCCGATACTCATCAAATAAAACTTGCAACGCCGGGGAAATGGCTACAGTGCGACTGGATTTGGTTTTAGTTTTTTCGATGCGGAAAGTCATGGCATCAGTGGTGACATCAGCCCAAGCCAGAGAACAGGCCTCTCCAATGCGACAACCAGTGTAAAGACAAATACCAAACAAGAGGCGATCCCTAGGAGTCAGCAACCCGATAGTGAACAGGTCGTGTAATTCCTGCTCAGTTAATACCTTTGCCTGCCCCTGACGGTTAATTTTCATTCAATAAAATTGAGGAAATATTGAATAGCTTCCACAAGCCTAATTCTATCGTGGATTTTTCCCGACTCTCCATCGCTCAACATAAATTATTGCTAATTATTCTCAGTTGATAAATTAGGGAAATTACTAATATTCCTCAAATTGCCCTGTACAGTGTTTTGCTTACGGAAACAATAGTTAAATGACCTGAAAAGTAAAATATAGGGGTTAAGGGCGATTCTCAAGGGTGTAATTTGTACTGTTTTATTCGCACAAACACCTTGAAAATAAATCATCCTTAAACTTTTCAGAAATTAAGCGATCGCCGTTGTGGCCACATCCAAATGTAGATTTACTGGTACGGATTTTTCAGGCGAGCTGAGTTAAGTCTTCACTAGATTCGTATAAATGTACTAAGCTTGTATGCAAATATATAGAGATGAGTCTATGATCGTCTAGCATATTTTTGTCGCCAATGACTATTTAGAGTACAATATCGAACAGAGCTTTGATATCGTCGCCTTATACCAATTCGCTAAAAGAATACGACAAATAAAATTTGGATAGCCCGACTGGACTGGACTATCGAAAATACATGTCTCTCCCATTTATAGAATTGGTATTATAAACAGTCAAAATTAAGAAAAATCTAAGGAAAAATAATATTTTCCGTAATTTTACTAAGCTCTGCCCTGCCTTACGGTGGTGGTCGGTGATCTTTTATCGTTATCGGCAAATATCGAGGTTGCTGTAGTGGAGAAAACAAAAGTCTCAAGAAGTTTGTTAGTCCTTGACGATGAAAAAGATGTCGCCGCCACGATCTGCATGATGGCCGCAACGGTCTCCTATGACACCGACCATGTTGATAATGCTGACATTTTCCTAGAGAAGGTAGTTACCTGGGCCCCAACCCACGTGGTGGTGGACTTAAAACTAGCTGATCGTGATGGAATAGAGGTTATCCGCAAACTAGCCGAGATGGAGTGCAACGCGGCAGTGATCATAATGTCAGGTTTAGGAGGGCGCATATTAGAATCTTCTGCCAGAGCTGCTGGTGAAAACGGACTTCAGCTTCTGGGTACACTGTCCAAACCATTCTCCCGTGCTGAACTTTTAGAGTTGTTGGCAAAGGATACCCATGAAACTCTTTCAATCCAGAGCTCCCCAATTTCTCCTGTTTCCGATAGGCAAATCGGCGATGCGCTAAAAGCAGAAGCTTTTGTTGCTCACTTTCAGCCCAAAATTTCCTGCCTGACTGGTGGACTGGTGGGATTCGAATGTCTAGCTCGCTGGCCTCAACCGGACGGTAGCATGATACCTCCAGATCAGTTTATCTGTTTCGCTGAGCAAAAAGGGCTAATTGATGCGCTGACCCGGCAAGTTTATGATTACGCATTGGCCAACTTGCCCCTATGTAACCTTAGAAATCAACTGAAATACGCTTTGAACCTTTCACCAATTAACTTAAAGGATGCAACTTTTCCACACTGGCTACGGAATAAATGCTGTGAGCACAATGTCAAGCCATCACAGATCATCCTGGAGGTTACAGAGACAGCTAGCATGGAAAATCCACTGGTGCTATTAGAGCATTTGACTCAGTTTCGCATCTATGGATTTCAGTTATCTATTGATGATTTTGGTGTAGGTTACTCCTCCCTTGTTCAACTGGCACGGTTGCCTTTTTCGGAATTGAAA